>DVKE01000019.1 GCA_018716225.1 Candidatus Onthousia faecigallinarum
AGAAGAAGAGTGTGAGAAACCAGAAATTGTGAAATTTATTCAGTTAGTGGAAAAAGAAAAAGGAGTTCGCTTGGATCATCGCAAAGATATAAGAGATTTGATTAAAGATATTTATCGCAGTGTATCTTAGAAAAATAGAAAGGAAAATTATGAGGTATTTAATAAAGTTTTCTTATGATGGAACAAATTATTATGGCTTTCAAACACAAAAAGGATATCCTACCATCCAAGAAGAGATGGAAAAAGCTGCCACCAAAATAAACAATGAGAAAAAGGTGGATCTCGTTGCCTCAGGAAGAACCGATAAAG
Source organism: Candidatus Onthousia faecigallinarum (assembly GCA_018716225.1). Classification (GTDB taxonomy): domain Bacteria; phylum Bacillota_I; class Bacilli_A; order RF39; family UBA660; genus Onthousia; species Onthousia faecigallinarum. The sequence continues at coordinate 310 of DVKE01000019.1, forward strand.
GGGTGCATGCCCAAGGCCAAGTTGCTCATCTTGATCTAGAGGTATCGATTACGCCTTATAAATTAAAAAGAGCGATGAATACGAATTTACCGCCGGATATTCACGTAATTTCCGCAGAGGAAGTGGATCCTTCCTTTCATTGTCGTTATCAAGCCAAAGAAAAAGAATATGAATATCGCATCAATATGGGAGAGTATGACCCCTTAAAAAGAAATTATGTCTACCAGCATAATTACCCCTTGTTGCTAGATAAAATGAAAGAAGCAATAAAATACTTTGAGGGGGAACATGATTTTCGCGCTTTTGTAACAGAAAATAAAGAGAAGGAAAACTGTGTTCGTATCATAAAAAAAGCAAAAATAACCCTTGATAAAGAAAATAAAGAGGAGGTAATATTTACTTTTATCGGTAATGGTTTTCTTCGTTATCAAGTCCGAAATATGGTAGGGATCCTTTTAAAAGTAGGAACAGGAAAGATTGAACCTGAGATTGTCAAAGAAGTTTTAGAAAGTAAGGAAAGAGGAAAACATGGCTCCAGAGCACCGGCTTGTGGCCTTTGCTTAAAAAAAGTAGTGTTGAAAATGGAAAGAAAGAGTTTTTAAGAAAAGATTAACTCTTTTTTATTTTCTTTAATCTAATAAAAACAATATGCAAATTTTAAAAGATGCTTTCTTCTTTGACAATTTTCTTTCCTATTTCTCATAATTTGCTATAATAATCTTAGAATCTTTAGTTTTGCAGTAAAACTTCGCAAACCATTATAAAAAAAGGGCTAGAGCCCTTTTTTGAGTGTTGTGTAATATTGACTATTCTTAATATTTTAAAATTTTTTTAATATTTTCTCTTTTATCATATTTTTTATCTAAACTTAATTCTAATTTTTCATTTAAATATTGTATCTCAGGCTTATATCCTATGAATTTATAGAGATTGCCAGTTTCGTGTGTACATTGAAATTTTTTAATCTTCTCTAATAAAGTTTTCAATGAATATTTTTCATCAACTTTTCTTTGAAGTATTCTTATAATAACTAATGAAATAAAGCATATTAGAAAGTGTGCATCAATATGATCTTCAAGCCTTACATTAATAGGTCTAGCATTAAATTCTGATTTAGTAATTTTAAATGTTTCTTCTATCTTAGAAAGACCTCTATAAATATTTCTTAGTTCTAAATCACATAAGTTTTCTTCGGAAGTAACTATTGAATAATAACCATCATATTTCTCATCTTCTTTTATTTTATCTTCGTTTAGAGTTAGTTCAGAACCGTTAGAAACAACACCAGTATCTTTATCAAATTTAATATTATTGATATATCCAGCAGCCCCATAGGAAGTTGCCTTAGTATATGAGCCGGGATTTTTTATTAAATCTTTGGCTTTTTCAATAACTGCCTGTCTATCTCTTTTTTGTTTATCAGCATATTTTTGAGAGTAATAAACCATTTGCTTTTGATCTACAGTTATTAATTGTCTTTTTTTATTTCCTTTTTTAGTTAGACCTAAATCATCTCTTGTAATATACATTTTTTTAGGATAAATACGCGATTTGTGTATGAATTTAATTTCTTTATCATCTTCTATAATTGTATCAACTTCATAATCACCAGATAATACCCAATCTTTAAATTCTTGGTCGGCTCCTCTTACAGATTGACCATAAACATAACCATCTCTGTTCTTTTTATCTAAATCTATTCCTGCCATTTTTATCATGTTATTAGAACAGTTAAGTCCTCTATCTGCGACTACTATAATTTTATCTATATTATGTCTTTTTTTAACTTTATTTATTTCTGGAATTATAGTTTCTTTTTCAGTTGTATTTCCTGGAAAAATATTATATGACATTGGTAATCCTTGTTTATCAAGTAATAAGCCCATTTCAACAATAGGATCAGGACGATGATTTTTTTCGGGTCCTCTTTTTCTTAATCCTTTTTTTATAATTTCTCCTTTGTCATTTAATATATCTTCGTCATCATATTCTATTTCAAAATAGTAATTGGTACAGTCATAATAAGAAGTAGAGGCATCTCGTTCATATTTATCTTTAGTGTTATCCCAGATACATTTAAAAATGTCTTCTTTACAATCTAATAGAGGTTTTAAAGAGCGATACAAATCATCAAGACTTAAATCAAAAGGTTCAAAAAATTGATTTTTATGTTCATAAGTGTATTTAATACTTCCTGGATTAAGTATTCTTGTATAAGTTAGTAATTCACAAGCTTTAGATAGCGAGTATTCAATCTTACTAGAATCTTTTTTATCTTTTAAAACATCAGTAATGTTTAACTCTTGAAATATATTTTTTAAATATGCATAACCGATGTTAAAAGTATCATCATTAAAGTCATTGTTTTTGTTAGTATCAAATGTAGTTGTTATTTTAGATTCAAATTGTTTTTTTAAATTTTCTACTTCTTGTTTAAAAAGAGTGATTGGATCATCATATTGTTTTTCTAAATCGTCTAAATAACCTAACTTTTTATAAACTTTTTGTTTAACTTTACCATTAACTCTATAGCCATCAACTATAGAAAGATATGTTTTACCATTTTTATATTTTGCAACTTTAAGAAATAAAGACATATAATCACTACCTTCCTATAACAATAATATCATATCACATTAAATTACACAACATAAAAATGCAAAAAAGTTGACATAAAAAAAGCCTTATACTAAAAGGCTTTAATGTGTATTGATAATGGGGACAACTGCAAAACTAGGGTGACTTAGAGCACGTAACAGTTATTATACTGTTTTGGCAAACTATTTCAAGGAGTTTGCATTTTTTATTTTTGGGTTAGGTTGCGGACAGTGTCTGCCTTATGTTATAATAGAGTTATCAGATGACTAGTAATTTTTTGTGGGGGTTGTTATGGTTACAAATGACAAACTAAAAAATGGGATTTTAAAAATATGGAAATTAAAATCAAACAGATTTGATAGTGTCTATTTTTATGGCGATGAAGGAGAATGGGAATTAAATCCTCAGATTAGTGATTATGTATTTCATGATATGCCTAAAGATATTTCTCCTGAAGATAAGGGTTTTTTTGTTTATTTTAAAATGTGTGAGCTGTTTTCTTATGATATAAATTATATATATCGTAGGATGGAGAGAAATTTCAATAAGGATAGATTAGAAAGTATTGGTATAGGTTCCACTATTGTATGTTGGGATTTTGCTAGAATTTTTTCAAAACTGATTGATATGATAGATGATAAGCAAATCTATGGCGTTGTATTAGATTCTATGGTTGACGTGTTCAATGAACATATAGGCGTAGGTATGGTAACATCCAATGGTATTGTTGAATTTGAACCAATGGCTATTAACATTAATGAAAGCAGATTAAGTGATTTAACTAATGCTAAAATGAGATTTCCTTTAACCAATATCGATGTTATTTTAGGTAATCTTGATTTTTATCGTGAAAAAATTCAGAAGATGAATAATTTATTTGGTTATACCAATGATACTACTACATATTTAAAACAATTTATTGAATGTGCTAATAATAATTATTTAGCTAATAGTATTGATAGACTCTCTTTATTTATAAGTGATATGAGAAGAAGAAATATTACAGAGCAAGAGTTCATTTATCTATTTAGTTTTTTAAATAGAAATAATAGCTTTAATGGATTGTTAGAACATCAGTATATAGGGGAGATTGTTAACTCCCCAGGAGAACCTAGGGAGATAATAGATGAAATTTTAATTCAATATGGAGAAGATCAATATATTGTAGACACACTAAATCACAGCTGTCTTAAAACATCTAATGATCAATTAGATGAAATGTTTTTAAATTATAAAATAGGACGAAGATATTTTAATGATTCTATTGATAAAAAGAGATAAAATTCTTATGGTTATCTTTTAAAGTTTATGTCAAAAATAAAAGAGGATTTCCTTGAAAGGTGAATTCCAAAAGTAAATGCAAATGAATTTTCTTAATATAACTTGCGAAACTAAATGCAATTAAAATATGGCTATATATACGTGTAATAAAAAAGATGAATTTTTTGCAATTCTGAAAGTAAATGCAAATCTTCATCTTTTTATTTAATTGTAATATTAGCCTTTTTAATCATGTCTTTATTAAGGTACTTTAAAATATTTTTAATATTCTTATCTCCTAGTAGATATGGGGTCAGATTAATTTTATCTTCATCCATTCTTTTGAAACCTAATATTTTTAACTTGTCCAATGGAATATATTTTTCAACTAAATCAAAAGGACATTTACCATCTAGAGCCTTTTTATATAGACTATTTGCATTGTTACAGATTTTATTTATATCATCTTGATTATATATATTTAAAGAAACTCCTTTAGGAATTACACGCCTGATAAATTCATGAACATTTTCAATAGAACCTTTTTCATTAGAAGAATTTGGGTGACAATAAAATATGTGACAATTTTTAGATAATTCAGTAAATTTATCTGGATTAAGGAATTCACTTCCATTATCTGTTAAAAATATTTCAACAAGCTTATCAAAAACTTCTTGGGTAATAACATTTTTAAATTCATTTAATTTATTTATAACTTCTTCTTGATTATTGTGGTCAATAATAAATGCTATTAGAAATTTTATTTCTACTATCTCTAAAGTTAAAATAACTTTTTGATCAGCCCCTATAATGCCAATAACGGTATCCATTTGAGTTTCTACTGCATCAGGATGATTATCTTTATAGATATTATAATCTTCATAAGTAAGTCCTTCTAAGTTCCTTTTATAATCTTTATTAGGCTCTTTTTTGTTTTTCTTAGTTCTGTTATTTCTTGGCAAATCACTTGATGAAATATTGATTAATCCTTTTTCTATTTGGTCATATATAGTTGATTCTTTAAAGTTAAAACCTCGTTTATTAATCACTATAACAGAATGGTATATACTCTTTGTAGTCAATATTAAATTAACTAAATCTGTATTAAGTATTTCTAATTCATATTCTGTATAATGCAATCCCCTTCTAGTCTCACTTAAAACTTCTTTATATTCCTTTATGGCCTTTTCTGCTTTATAATAATATCTAACACATCTGCAATATTTTTGAGTTTCACAGGCATTGCAAATGTGTGGAGCAGAGTTTAATTTTTCGCACTTTTTAAATTCTGCTTTAATACAAGTTTTAAAACAATCAAAGAATCTGTTTGTGCAGTTATCATATTTAAGACATGGATTACTTTTATTAAAACAAGATGGAAATATAATTTGTTTATGTTTTTCGATTTCTCTAGAGATTGTTGATACGCTCCTTGAAATTGTATAACTAATAAGTGTTAAATTACATCCCTCATTTAATAGATTTTCGATTGTTTTTCTTTCAGTATCAGATAGATGTTTATTTTTTGCCATTTTTATAATATTCCCGTTCTATACAAATAAATATATATTCAATATTTTTTTGAAGATGATCTGTCAAATTAAAAATGCTTTCTATTTTTGTTAATGTATTATTATTAGGTATTTATTATTTTCAAGTATATCTAATAAAATCCAAATTTTATCTACAATACTATTTATAATAAGAGATATTAGTAAATAGTATGAGGAAATAAGTTCATTATCTTTTAAAAGTTTTATAATAGGCTTTTCATAGTCAAAGATATTAGAGAAAGTTTCACTAATTGATTTTAGAGAAACTATAATCTCCGCTTTATCATATTTTCTATTATTAGATGTAATATATAGTAAGGCTGCTTTGTATATTTCTTTACTGTCTTCGATTTCCATAATGATTAATTTAAAATCCAAGTAAATTAATCTAATTTCTTTATTCATTTTTTCTCCTTTCTTGTTACCCCTCCTTTATCTTTTGTGTTTAATAATAATTACAGCATAGAAACATCACCTCATTTCTTTGTAAAATAGTTTAACCCATACCACATGAAAAAGCACTTAGTCTGAAACTAAATGCAAATATATATATCTATTACTAATAATAATACGTTGTAAAATAATTTGAGTTATTCTGAGAGTAAATGCAAAGGGTATTCTGAAAGTAAATGCAAGTGATATGGTGTTAGTTGCATTTACTCTCAGAATTAAGACAAGTTGAAAAAAATGCAAATAACAATTGACTTTTTCACCCCCATTTAGTATAATTTTAATCGGTACATTTATATCCCCACAAGAAATTGAACCCTGGGAAAGTTCAATGGAAAAAAGGAGAAAAAATATGACAAGTTATATGCAGAAAAAGGAAACAGTAAAGAGAAAATGGTATGTAATCGATGCAGCCGGAAAACCTTTAGGTCGTGTTGCTAGTAAAGCTGCTGTTTTACTACGTGGCAAACACAAACCAACTTATACGCCACATATTGATTGTGGAGACTATGTAATTATTGTAAATGCTGAAAAAGCTGTTTTAACTGGAAACAAGTTAGAAAACAAAAAATACTATAGTCATTCACAATATCCAGGTGGATTAAGAACTCGTACAGCGAAAGAAATGGTTGAAAGATATCCAGAAGAAATGATGGAAAAAGCTGTAAAAGGAATGTTACCAAAAGGACGTTTAGGTAGAGCAATGTATAAGAAGTTATTCGTATACAAAGGAGAAAATCATCCACATATTGCTCAAAAGCCTGAGTCTATGGAAATCTAATAAGGAGGAAAATATATGGCAAAAGAGAAAAAAGTATATACCGGTACAGGAAGAAGAAAGACAAGCGTTGCACGTGTAACTTTAATGCCCGGTACAGGTAAGATTACCGTAAATGGTCGTGATGTAAATGAATATTTTCCATATGCTACATCAGTAATGGATTTAACTCAACCATTAGAGGCAACCAATACAAGAGAAATATTTGACGTAGAAGTAAAAGTAACTGGTGGTGGATTATCTGGACAAGCAGGTGCTACAAGACATGGTATTACAAGAGCATTATTGAAATACGATGAAACAACTCCTGCTGATTCTGAAAATAGTTATCGTAAAATTCTTAAAAAAGAAGGATTTATTACCCGGGATCCACGGAAAAAAGAAAGAAAGAAACCAGGACTAAAGAAAGCTCGTCGTGCACCACAGTTCTCAAAACGTTAAAATTTACTGTTTGGAAGTCACTTTTTACAAGTGGCTTTTTTCTTTTGTAACCAAATTCATTTTTTTGCATACATTACGTTAGAGGGAGGAAAGAACAAACTATGCTGAATCTAACACTTTTACAACAAATGCTAGTCGTAGCGATCGCTTTAAGTACTGTCACTTGTGCCTTTGTTCAAAAAACAAAAAAATGTTTTTCTTGTTCTAGTTATTTATGGGTTTATAGTTTAGTAATAAATATGTTATTAGGAATTCTTTTTTGTTTCAGTTTTACAAATATTTCCTTTCCTGAAAGTTTATGGGTGGGATTTTTTAGTTTTATTGGAGCAGATACCATTTATAAAAGTTTAGAAGGAAAACTTTCTTCTTATTCCTCATTAGTGAAAAAAGATGAAATTTGCGTTCCTAAGGCAAATCTGATTGAAACGGATCGTGATCTATGATGGAAAAGCCACTTTATCCTAGTCAATATATGAGAATTACCCAAGGTTATATGCAAGGGACGCATCAAGACAGTTATGCCATTGATGAGGCAGGAAGTGATGCTGGAATTGATTATATGAAGGCTCCTTTTACAGGAATTATTAAAAAGATCTATACCAACGATGCCAACGAAGTTTGGTTGGAAAGTGTGGAACCTGTGGAATATCCGGATGGAACCATCGATTATATGACAATGTTATTTGCTCATGATAATGATGTTTCTAATCTTTCCGTAGGGCAAATTATTAGTAAAGGAGCCCGTTTCTATGAAGAAGGAACGGCAGGGAATGCAACCGGAAATCATGTTCATATCGAATGTGGAAAAGGAAAATTTACCGGAACTGGTTGGCATGAAAATAGTGCTGGCTATTGGTCTATTAACAATGGAAAGAATCCGACGGAATGCTTGTGGATTGATGATAGCATTACCATTATGAATGATTTTGGCTATTCTTTTCGCAAAGTAGAAGAAACTCCTGTAGAAATATTACCAGAAACGCCAGCGGAACCGGAAAAAAATAACGAAGAGGAAAAACCAGAAGAGGATAAGCAAGAAGAGAAACCAAAGGAGCCTATGGACGAGCCGGTCAAAGAAGAGCCTAAATTAATTTTTACTTGTCCTAAGACGGATATTTATGCGATCAAACTAGAAAAAAATCAAAAACTCTATCTTCTCTAAAAAAAAGTAGACCAACATCTACTTTTCTTTTTAGCTTAGCGCTACATCTAAGATCATCATAAGAACAAAACCAAAGAGGGTAAAGAAAGCCATGAAATCTTTCTTTTGATTTGCTTGACTTTCTGGAATCAATTCTTCTACAACCACATAAATCATCGCTCCTGCTGCAAAAGCAAGTAAAAAAGGCAGAAGTGTTTGAATCTTTAAAACAAGTAAAGCACCAATAACAGCAGAGATGGGTTCCACGATTCCCGAAGCTTGTCCTAAGAAAAAAGATCGAAAACGGGAAAGTCCCTCTCTTCGCAAAGGTAAACTAACAGCACTTCCTTCTGGGAAATTTTGAAGGCCGATTCCCAAAGCTAAAGTTAAAGCGGCTGCTAAGGTTGTTCCAGATAGATCATAAGCTAAACTTCCAAAAGCTACTCCAATAGCAAGGCCTTCCGGAATATTGTGAATTGTAATCGAAAAAATAAGTAAAAAGCAACGTTTCATACTAGCACTTTTAGTTTTCTGTTTTTTTCTTTTCTTGTCGAAATGATCATAGATTTTATCTCCAAGAAATAAAAGACATCCTCCTGCTAGAAACCCCAAAGATGTAACAAGCCAGGCTTTCATTTGTAAAGAAGTAGCCATTTCTAAAGCTGGATTGATCAAACTAAAGAAACTAGCGGCAATCATAACGCCAGCGGCAAATCCTAATAAAGCATCCATAATAGTTTTATTGACTCTTTTAAAGAAAAAAACAATCGAAGCTCCTAAAGCGGTAACGCCCCAAGTAAAAAGAGTGGCCAAAAACGCTTGCATAGTGGGAGATGAGCTTTGAAAAAAAGTAAGCATAAACTATTCACCTCTATGGATAAGATATGAAGCAAAAAAAAAATAGGCTAGGGAAACGCCCAAAAAGAAGGATAAAATTGAAAATGGATAAAAAATAATAAAAAGAAGGATAAAAAATAATAAAAAGAAAGACTAAATTAAATTAAAAGTTCCCGTTATTTGTAAAATATAAAATTAAGAGAGAAAGTTCCCGTAAAATAAGGGTCCTTTTTTCATAAAACTTGCATTTTTACAAAAAAGTGATATTATATAT
>DVKE01000020.1 GCA_018716225.1 Candidatus Onthousia faecigallinarum
AGCCGAATGCTCTAACCAACTGAGCTAAGGGTCCATCGCCATTACATCGTATCATAAATAAAAAATTCATGCAAGAGTTTTTTACGCTTTTTCCAAGAAAAATATGCATATTGTTTCGATCGTAGAAGAAAAAAGATTAGTTATTATTCCATAATATCTTAAAAAACGTATAAATTAATTCGATGAATGGTTATGATACTCTTCCAATAAGGTTTTCATGAAGTATAGGCTGACTATTACAATTTACCTCTTGCAAACTCAACATAATAAAAATTTTAACAAGAAGAAATACTTGTTTCTTGAAACTTATTGTAAAAAAATTATAAGCTATGATAGACTAAAAGTAGAAACAAGGAGGATTGTATGGCTCAAGAATTAAGTGAACTTACAAAAAAGGAAATAAAAAGTACTTTTAAAGGAAATAGAGAAGGGGATTCAAGGATAGATCAAATAGCGGCTTTATTTAATATTCCTATCGATAAATCAAGAATAGAGGATTATGTTATCACGAAAGTGGATGAAAATATTCCCTCTATTGAAATGATTGATTCTAAAAATAATATTTCTTATGCTTCTTGTTATACGAGTGAAGCTAAAATATTGAATTTTCATGGATCGTTTCAATTTAATCATCTTACTATCACAAGCCCTGAAAGAAAAATAGAGAGTCTTTTCTATATAGGGAAGAGCAATCCTATTATTAGTCGAATGACCGTTAAGAATGGTTCTTATAAATTGGTTTTTGAAAAAGAAAGGACTCATGGTATTGGCTTTGGTAATAAGGGTGATAAAATGGTGGTTAGATATTGCAAGACCATTCAAGAAGAAGGTACTAGGAAAACATATCGTTTATGGAATAAAATCTATATAAGAAAACAATTCAAGGGGAGAATGGTGGAAGAATTTGAACAAGAATATACGGATCTTCCAAAATATATAAAATATGATGATTCCCAAGATAAATATACTTATATAGAACCATCTGGAGTCATATATGGAATCAATCGCTTAAAACAGAAAGAAGTATGTTCCAGTTTTTGTGGAATTTGTGTTGAAAACGGTATGAATTTAGAGGCAAGATCTTTTCCGATTCGCTTCGATTTAAAATATTTTCCGCATAACCTGTATTTAAAAGATTATCCGATCTTGACAGAGTCTTGTTGTTCTTCTTTTATGCTTTTTCAAGGTAGAACAAGGGATCAGGTTTATCATACCTTACAGGTATATAAAAAAGATCGTAGTATCTTAGTTGCTTATCAAGCCGAAAAAATAAAAGAAGTAGAAAAAAAGATAGAATATGCGTTATCTACCATGACGGATGGAACAATTTCAAACAGAGAAATTCAAAATATTATTCATTCGTTCCCGACAAAAATAGGAGAGAGTTTGTTTGTTCTGCTCGTTGAAAAAGAATTAAATCAGTTTGGAACAAAACTTGATATTCAAAAAGGACTGGCAAAAGAAGTGATTGATCCCCTTTCTCCAAAAGTGTTAATGGATCAATCCTTTGATGAGATTGGTTCTCGTCTTAGTAGTCAGAAGGAAGAGTATTTTCGTTTGGGTCAAGTCCAATTCGATCAATATATTCATAAAGAAAATGATCTTGAAAAAAGTAAAACAAAAATTTTAAAATCGATTCATTCGTAAAAGAAAAGAAGAGAAATTTTCTTTTTTTCGTCAAAAATGTGTTATACTAGTCTTCACATGGGGGGCTAGTTTATGGTAAAACAAACATTAGAAACGGTGAATCGAATAGACCCTTGTTATGTTGGGAAAGATTGTGTTCAAGTGATGATCCCCTACCGGATTGCTTTAACCTTTTTTAGCAAAGAGGGAGTGGTGTATCATCATTCTGAAGGTCAAGAGGTTCTTATCAATCAATATTTGCAAGACGTAAGAAGAAAACAATTTCCTTATTATAATATTCCAACGCATTATGAAAAAAAGCTTTTGAAAGAAAAAGTGCATTACAGCAATTAACTATTAAACTTTGAAGAACCCTATCTTAGAATTTCTGATGGTTATATGATGGAAAGTTATGCAATGAAGAGGGGGAAGGAAGCTTTTGTTATAAATAAGGTGTTGCCTCTTCAAAAAGCGACTAGTTATAGAACAAGAGAAGAACTAGAAGAAATGTTTCAACGACCGGTTGAAGGAAATGAAAAATTATATTATTTGTATCCGCAAAAGGGGATGATGTTTTTAACGGATGAAATAAATCTTTCAAGTGAACAGCAAATAAAAGAAAAATTGCAAGAAAATATTGCTATCCAGCTAAAGAAATTGGCTGAACAGGAACAACAGAATTTTTCTTTTTCTCTATTTGAGGAAGAAGATACAGAGAGTTTAACAAATCCTTCTTCTCTTCCCGCTGACTTTACCACCCAGTTTATGAAGAATAGTATCGATCATTTTGCATTTTCCGATTATAAATTTCATTATCCAATGTTTGGTAATGCTTCGATGGTGCTGGTAAGAACAAATCAGGTTGGAATCAAAGCTCAAGGGGTAGATGCTTATTTTGAAAACTTGGATCTAGTAGATACTTTTGAGGCTCCGATTACCCCATATAGTTTGGAACAATTAAATTCTATTTCTTCTTTCTCCTCTTTGAAAGATCCTAAAATATCTTTAAAAAGGAATCCTGATATTTCGAGAGAGGATCTGAAGGAAGCAAAGCAGATGGTGAAATCTTTAAGGAGGTAATACTTATGGGAACGGGAGAGCTGAATTTTTATGTGTTAGATCATGAAGCGACTTTTGAAGATTTAAAACAGTTTTCTTATCCGCATCAAAAGATTGGTGTTATCGCGCATATTGAAAATGAAAAGGGAGAGATCTTATTACAACAAAGAGGAAGCAAGGCTTTTGATGAGAAGGGTTTGTATGAAGATATTGGAGGCAAAGTAGAAAAAGAAGATTCTAGTTTTAAAGAAGCGATGATTCGTGAAATAGAAGAAGAAGCAGGGCAAGACTTTTGCTTTGCTCTTTCGGATTCTATTGGAATATATCATTGTGAGAAAAAAGAAATTCATTGGATCTTTCTTATTTATTTTGTGAAATACATTGAAGGACCCATTAAAATTATGGAACCAGAGAAATGCATGGGGTATCAATTTTTTTCTTATCAACAAGCCATGAATTCGAAATTAGTGACAGAAAGTTGTAAATATTTAATAAAGAGTATTGAAGAGAATTTTGGAAGATATGAAAAAAGTCCCCTAAAAGTCTTAGAGAGGTATTCGCATAAAAACGAAAAGAAAAATGAGCTTAGGAGATGAAAGAATATAATTATGATCCACTCACTTTAGAAGATTGTGAAGTGATTGATCAATTTTTAGAAAGATATAGAACAAAAGCTGAAATTGTGGCAGATTCTGTAAGAGAGCATGTTTATTTTGTGCCATTGGGAGATAAAAGCATTCATTTTTCTATTGATAAACGAAAGAAAAAAGAAATAGGATTTTGTCAGAAAATACAGTATCGTGGTAAATTTTATATTGTTCGTTTAGAATTAGAAAATCTAGTAGGATATTCTAGAAATTTAGAAATTGGTAAATTTTCTTTAAAAAAAGATAAAGGTACTAAGATAGTGTTTCTTGATATGAAAAGCAAATTTCTTTATGAGATGATGGATATTTTTAAAGAAGATAAAATTCTTTCCTCTTTGGAGGCTTATGGAAAAGATATGTACCCAGATCAAATTGTCAAAAGAATGATAGAACAGCAGAAATGGGGTTTGTTGGAAAAAGGTTTGAAAGAGAAAAAAACGTTAGAAAATGCTTTGTTTTTATTGGAAGAAAACCAAGGTAATATCGATTATACGGCAACGTTTGGTACTGTTTTATATCAGTTGCTTGATTATCGTATGAGGCTTCAAGAAAGAGGCTGTTTGGAGACCTTTTCAAAGCTTGATCCTTTGATTTTAAAATTACAAGATACAGCTTTGTTAAAAGTGGGTTTACGGGAGCAATTTAATACCACGAAAGGATATCCTTCCGGCTCTTCTTTATTAGAATCAAAAAACTTTTGGTTTGGGGTGCAAGAATCTTATCAATATACCAAAGAGAATAAAAAGCTAGAAAAAGAAAGTAAAGTATTAAGAAAAATTATAAGAGGTAATAGCATATGAGAAGATAAAAAAATCTTCTTTTTCTTTCTTTTTTGTGTTATTCTGGAAATAAAGAGGTGGTTTTCATGTCAGAGGAAGAAAGACAACAATTACAATATGATAATTTAAATAATAGTATGAAAACTTATGTGAATAAAACAATGGATATTTATCATGCTATAGAGAATAAAAAAGTGGTTCAAGAAGATGAGGTATTTGGTCCTATCTCTATTATGGATATGGATAAGCAGTATCTTTCTTTTTTGTTAGCAGGATATTTAGTAGAAGGTCCTTTACAAAAATCGCTAAGTTCTTATTCTTTGCTAAGAGATAATTATTTTCATTTTCTTTCTTTAAAACCAGAAGAAATTGTTCCTTTGGAAGATGATCAATATAAAGAACTTTATCAAAAGAAATTTATTTTTGATCTAAAGGATGTTGTCAAGCGGTCGTTAGATTTACAAAATTCGGTCGAGTTTTATAAAAAAATAATTCAAGAGCCAAGATTTTCTGTCATTCATCATAAAATAAATGAGACTTTAAAGTTAAGAGACAATGGGAAAAAGAAAACAGATGATCTTTTGTCCAAAACCATTTCAAAAAAAGAACCTCTTTCTTTTCAAACGCAAAAGGGAGTAACGTTTGATCGGGTAGTAGAAGCAACTACGCCTTTAAAAACGGTTGTAGAAGAAGTCGAAATAGAAGTGCCGAAAGAAGATCGAAAAAAAGAATTTGTTATGACAAAAGAAGTGTTTGATTTATTACCTGGTATTGAGCATAAATTTGTAGCGCAAGAGCAGTTTGCGGAAGCTTTATTCCGTAATTTAGTTTTTAATCAGAGAAGAGCTTTATCTAAGGAAGATATGGGTGCTCGTTCGATTATTTTTGTGGATGGAGCATCTGGTACGGGGAAAACCGCTATTACAAAAGAAATTGCCGAAAAGTTAGGAGTTCCTTTTAAGACCACTTCAATTACTAGTTATTCGGCAACTGGTTATGCCGGAGCAGATTTAACCAGTTTGCTTGTGGGATTATATCAACTTTCTGATGGAGATTTAAAAAAAGCGGAACGAGGAATTATTGTTTTGGATGAATTTGATAAGATTGCTTATTCTTCGGAAGAAGTGAATGATTTGAAAATGAAAAAAGCTGTCCAGCAGCAGCTTCTCGATTTTATGGGCGGGGGGAAGTATGAATTATCGGTCAAAGGAGAAGATAAGAAAAAATCGACTACGAAAATAATTGAATTTGATACTTCTTCTTTAACTTTTGTCTGTTTAGGGGCTTTAACAAAGCTAAGAGAACAAGCCGTTCAAAAGAAAAATCCGATTGGTTTTGGAGCAGAGTTTCGAGAAGAGGTAGGGGATCATTTTGAAATGTCTCCGCAAGCCTTAATGGACATTGGGATAGAAAAAGAGTTAGCAGGAAGAATTAATGTTTATCTTTATACGGAAGATTATTCGAAAGAAAATTATGTAGAGATGTTAAAAAATTCTGATATTAGTCCTATGATAGGCCTTCAAAATTTATTACAAGCTACAGGGAACTCTTTATTGGTTAATGAGGATGCTTATCAAGCAATGGCGGAAGAAGCCTATCATTTAAATATGGGAGCAAGAGGGTTACAGTTGGTTGCGAATAGTTTAAGGAATTCTTTTCTTGATGTTGCTTTAGAGAAGACTGGGCAAGAGATAAAAATTGATCGGGAAATGGTGGATCAGGTGATGAATGATACATTTGATAGGAAGGTAAGAAAATAAAATGAAGTTTGAATATAATGGGAACTTATTAGAAAAAGGTAGAGTAGAGCAAGTCGCACAGGAAATTTTAGCTTTATATCCAGAGATTCCTTTGGAGCAGGCCAAGAAAATGGCAATGTTAGAAGGTGCTATTTCGACCGATTATAATATCGATATGGCTTTTGTGAGGTATTATAATATTATGCTTATCATGAAAAAAGATCCTAGCTTTGTAAAGAGAGTTTTTCAAGATCTTATTTCGATTTTAGAAAAACAAGAAAAAGAGAAAAGAATGGATTATTATAAAGCCGTTTTACTTGAGATTGGAAATTATTTGATGGGAATAAGAGAATTTCCTTATTTAAAAGAGTTTTAAAAAAATAGAGTTTGTTGGAACTCTATTTTTTTTTAATTTTTTCTTTTCTTTCCTTGACAGAAAAAGGAACAACCTTTATTATAGTAAGCTAACTTTAGGGGGATCGGGTAAAGACGGTTTTAACAATTGCCTGACCTAAAGAATTTGGTAGTATCTTTATTATTGGCCATAAATAATAAAGAGAAAAAGGAGGGTAATTATGGCAAAAGGAGTAAAACAACTATCTTTGGTACTTGTTGCAGTCTTCTCCTTTTTCTTCTTTCAACAAAGTGTTAATGCGCAAGAATATACGATTACGCCAGACACAACACAAGAAGAAATTGATACGATTTTAGCAAGTGCTACTTCACAAGACAATATTACGATTGCAAGTGGAGATTATAGTACTGTAAAAAATGGTAAGAACTATCATAAAATAATTACAGTACAAAAAGATTATATGAATTTTAGTATCGCTGGTGATTATACTGAATTACAATTCATTGTAAGAGGAAGTAATACTAAAATCACAGCAAATAATGCTACCATTGATGGAAATGCTAGCACAGAAGGAAATGCATCGGCAGCTTTATTTGTAGAACAAGGATCTGTTATTTTAAGTGGAGACTTAACCTTAACGGATCATAATCATGGGGTTCGTTTAGGATATGCCAGTGCTGGAACTAGTATTTATAGTGCCTTAATATTAAGTGATTATGCAACTTTAAGAATTCAGGACAATGTATTAACTTTTAGCATGCAACATGACTATTATGGCGGAGGATATGATGATCCGGATTCAATTTATTCTTCTGTTGTAGATAAAGGACAAGGAAATGGAACAAGTGGATCGGCAATTGATGTTCGAGGAAAAGGAAATGCAAACTTTACTTTAGGAACAAATGCAAAATTCTACGCCACCAATAACGTTGGAGCAGGAATCTTTGCTATTGATGTTACAAACTTTACTTTTCAAATGAATGCCGGAAGTTATGCCTTGTTTGATAACAATGGTCAAGGAATTTGTATGAATACCGATTATGCTGGAAGTGTCAATCTTAATATCGATCATGCAACATTAGATATTACAAACAATCAGAGTAATGGTATTACTGGACAAGGTTTACCTTATCTTTTAAATATTACTGATCAGGCTATGGTAAATATTAATAACAATGGTGGGATTGGAATTAACAATTTCTTTGTGAAAATTGCTGATTCTACTTTAAATGTTATGGGAAATGGTTCTCATGGAGCGACAAACATTTCGCTTGATGCGACAAATAGTATGATTAATACTTCAGATAATGCTTATATTGGTTTAAATGTCTCAAAATATAACGCGGGGAAAACAAGTACGGATATTTTGAATAGTACTGTCATTTCTAACAACAATGGAGGTCCAGGAGTTCGCTTCTATATTGAAAATGGTGTAACCAATATCACAGATTCTACTATTACAACCAATGGGGATGGCTATGGAGATTCCATCTATGGATTTGAAGTAAAACCAACTGATTCTGGATATTGGGCCGGTGTTGTAGCGAAAGGAACTCTTACGGTTAAAAATTCGACTATGATGAGTGATGGCGTAAGTGGTTATTCCCTTTATGATACTTCATCCGGAAAAGCTGTTTTCTATGTATTAGAAAATTCGGTTTTAGTAGAAAATGGAACAGAGTCTAGTGATATTTATGATGACTATGATAATAATAATAATGACAAGCAAAATAGTGGTAGTACTGTAGTAGAAGGTGGAAGCCTTCAAGCCGATTCGGATAATATGTCTGCTTCCGATTCTTTGCAAGATAAATATCATCAAGAAC
This sequence comes from Candidatus Onthousia faecigallinarum, assembly GCA_018716225.1. Taxonomy (GTDB): domain Bacteria; phylum Bacillota_I; class Bacilli_A; order RF39; family UBA660; genus Onthousia; species Onthousia faecigallinarum. Next base: position 8,032 of record DVKE01000020.1, read on the forward strand.
AAAATCCAACCATGCCAAGTGGTCAAGGACCAAAAGAAGAGGTTCAATTTGCAGGACCAGTTAATAGTGATTCTACAGCTTTAACCCAATTTGTTTTACATCAAGGAATCAATCAAGAAGTAGGTGGAGAAGGAAGTCATACTTTTACCTATTATGATCCGAATACAGGTACTCGTCATGATTATACCTTCCGGTATAATAGACTTGGAGAAGATCTTGATCCAGCTGCTTTTGGAAAAGCTTATGTATGGACTCCTGTATCTATCTTAAAATATGATGCAACGGAAGGTCTTCTTAACTATTTAGGAACGGCTGGAAAAGTAACTTTGGGTTATGGATATACGGATATGCTTACGGGGCTTCATACTCGTTTTGCAAGTGACATTACCATTTTTGGTAACAGTATGAATTTAGCAGAAAAAGTGTTAGCTTCCGCTAGTCGGGAAGGATATGTCTTCTTAGGTTGGTATATTGCCGATGATCAAGAGTTAGCGGCGAAATATGCTGCTGCAGGCAACTTCGAAGAACTTTATAAACTATTGAATACTGCTTTTGATGGTACAACAAAATTAGAGCTTGATGGAACACCAGTGAATGAGTTAACTGTTTATGCGAAATGGGGACTTAGCGAAACTGGTAGTACGGAAGGATGGGAAATTGAACCACCTCAAACCGGTTTAGAAGCGATGAGCGATAAAGATGCCATCTTGATTCTTGTTATTACTTTTGCTATAATGGGTGTAGTAAATATTACTATCTTGAAAAGACATTAAAAGAAAGAAGGAATTCCTAATTAGGAGTTCTTTCTGTCTAAAAGGGGATGATCTATATGACAAAAAAGAAGAACATAATTCTTGTGTTAGCTTTTCTTTGTCTCTTTACGGGCATCTTCTTATTTCAGGCTTCTTTGAAACCACAGGAAGCAAAAAAAGAAGAGCCAAAGAGTCGTATTGCTGATACCATTGTAATAGAAGAGCAAAAAACAGAAGAAGAAATTTCAAATGGGGAAAAGATTTTACAATATCGGACCGAATATAATAATCAAGAGGTAGTAGGAGAACTTCAAATTCCTAATACTAGTTTAGTAGTTCCTGTTCTACAAAGTGATGATAATAAATATTATTTAGATCATTTGCCCGATAAAACAAAAAATAGTTTAGGAAGTGTTTTCTTAGATTATCGAAACAATGTCGATGATCGTAAGATTATTCTTTATGGTCATAATTCTGAGACAATCGAGACTGACTTTCATCTTTTAGAAAATTATGTCGATCCTACTTATTATTCTGATCACAATATCATTCTTTTTCAAACCGAAAATAAGTTATATCGTTATCAAATTTTTTCGGTTTATATTGCAACTCAAGATTATCAACACGTTAACTTGAATTTTACTGATGAAACTTATGCTGCGCATTTAGCTTGGCTTAAAAAACAGTCTCTTTATGATACAGGAGTAGGAATCGTTTCAACGGATGAAATCATCGTTTTACAGACTTGTTATTTTGAACCGGTAGGATCTTACTTGATTGTGGTAGGGAAGAAAATTTAAGAGTTTTCTTCCTTTTTTCTTGGTTGTAAGAATAGAAAAAATCGGTTATACTAATAATAAAATAGAGAGGTAGCTGGTAGAGATGGATATTCTTTTTTAATAGCGGGTTTTATTCTGATTATTAAGGCTTCTGATATCTTAGTTGATGCTGCAAGTTCTCTTGCTTTGAAATTAAAAGTTCCTAAGATGTTGATTGCTTTAACGATTGTTTCTTTTGGCACTTGTGCTCCTGAAATAGCCATTTCTTTTCAAAGTGTCAGTAAAGGAGATGGTCAAATGGCTTTTGCTAACGTCGTAGGGAGTTGCATTGTCAATGTTTTTTTGGTTTTAGGGTTAGCTTGTTTTCTACGTCCGATTAAAGTAAAACATGCGACGATTAAAAAAAGAATTACCCATTCTCGTTCTAGTTACTACCGTTTTTTCTGTCTTGATGTTAGATCGTCTTTTTAATCCTTTGACTCGTAATTCTTTTTCTAGAGCAGATGGAATTATTTTGATTTTATTGTTTTTGGTTTTTGTCGTTTATTTAGTTCAAATGCTTTTTCATAAGCCCAAAGAAGAGGAACTTCAAATTCTTTTTCACCCCTTGGTATCTCTTCTTTTTCTAGCGGTATCGATCGTAGTGATTATCTTTAGTAGTGATTTAATTGTAACATCTGCTAAAAATATTGCTTACAGCTTAAATATCAGTGAGAAAATTATTACCATGTTTGCGGTGGTAATTGGGACGAGCTTACCTGAGATGGTTATGACAGTTAGTAGTGCTAGAAAAGGAAAATTTGATATTGCGATTGGAAATATCATTGGAACGAATATTTTTAATATTTGTATTGTTTTAGGGTTACCGACTGTGATCTATGGGGATGTTTTATTAACGGGTTTTGGTTTCGTTGATATTTTAGCAGTGTTTTTATCGTCTTTTCTTCTTTTCCTTTTTGCCCGGAGTGAACGAACATTAAGTAAAAAAGAGGGTATTATCATGTTACTTGTTTTTCTTGCCTACTATATTTATTTGCTTGTCTAATTTTTTTCGTTTATAATAAGACTGGTGATTTTATGAAGCAAGTAATTATCGTAGGAGGAGGAGCTTCTTCTTTGGCTGCAGCGATTGCAGCGCGAACAAAAGGGCTTTCGGTGTTGGTGTTAGAACGAAACAATCAACTTGGTAAAAAACTTTCTATGACTGGAAATGGTCGTTGTAATTATGGAAATGTGGATCGCAGCCTGGTTCATTTTCATTCGGCTCAACTCCCACTTTTTGAAGAAATATGGACAGCAGAAAATCAAGAAAAGTTGTTTCATTTCTTTGATGAATTGGGGATCATCCCTAAAATAAAGAATGGTTATTATTACCCTTATTCGAATCAAGCGTTTAGCATAACAAGTGCCTTTGAACTAGAAGCGAAGGATCTAGGAGTTGTTTTTGAAAAAGATTGTTTGGTGAGGTCTATTACGAAAGACAAAGAGAAGTTTTTATTAAATACCAGCAAAGGGATTTATCAAGCAGATTCTCTTATTTTAGCGACTGGTTCCAAGGCCTATTCCAAAACAGGATCGGATGGGAATGGCTATTTGTTAGCAGAAGTTTTGGGGCATACTATTGTGCCAGTTTTACCGAGTCTTGTTCCACTTTATGGAAAGGAAGAAAAGGTCTATAAATTTTGGTCTGGGGTACGATGCGAAGCGCAAGTTTCGCTTTATGAAGAAGGAAAGTTAATCACAACGAAACAGGGAGAATTACAACTCACTTCTTATGGAATTAGTGGAATTTGTGTTTTTGATTTAAGTGGATTGGTGGCCAAAGGGCTTATTCAGAAGAAAAAAGAAGAAATAAGAATAAATTTTTTACCTTTTCTTGGTTCTACGAAAAAAGAGATCGGTTTACATTTTTTGGATGAAAGAAGTAAAATATGGTCTCATCGAACTTTAGAGGAATTATTAGAGGTCTTTTTGCCTTATAAATTAGTGCTTGCTTTCTTTCAAAAAATAGGTTTCTCGAAAGATCAAAAATGGCAGGAACTTTCTTTGAAAAAGCAAAAAGAATTTGTTTCTCTTCTGCTGGCTTATCCTTTTGAAGTAGTAAAAACAGGCGATTTTGAGCAAGCTCAAGTGTGTAGTGGGGGTGTTTCTTTATTAGAAATTAATCGGCAGACGATGGAATCTCTTAAAGTAAAAAATCTTTATTTTGCGGGAGAAATTCTTGATGTAGATGGTGATTGTGGCGGTTATAATTTAATGTTTGCCTTTCTTTCAGGATTGTTAGCAGGGGAGCGATAGATAAGATAATTTGAAACTATCACTATATAAGTTCATACAACTAACTTCTATAAATAGAATAACATATTTTCTTAAAATTTTAAATACATAATCAAAAAATTTATTTAATTAATGATATAATTATCTTAGGGAGTTGTTATATATGAGTAAAATTATTTGTGGAGAATTAACATTTAATAATATAAAATATAAATTTGACTTCAGAGATAATATTTTAGTATTATTGCCTGATGAATTACAGGAATATACTAAATGGCATTTTGAACATATTGGCGCAAGAGAAAAATTTGATTATGTAAATATAGACGGTACAACTAATAATGGATGGTATATATGTTTTATACATGTTAAGTTTTCATATTTGGGTAGAGGTATATTACAAGCATTTATTCCTGGATATGTTATATGCAAAGCAAATGGAATTAGTCCATTGCCAATATGTGATAATATAGAAAAGCTTAGATTTTATGGAACATGTTTAGACAAATTTTATTACCCAAAAAGAATAATAGAAACAAGTGATTTTTTACATTCTGACGATATAAAATTTGAAGTGAATAAAAATAAGTTAAAAACAGAGGATTTTATAGTTAATAAAGATAAATTTTGTTTTGGTGTATATTGGAAAGCACCTTATAGTTCAAACATAAATGTTGTATTAGATGTAGCGTCATTTTTAGAAATAAATTTTAATAATTGTAAAAATATAAATGAAATTGTTGAGTATTATTTAAATGTTAAGAAGTTTTTTTCTTTTATAAATAATAGAAAATATGTAAAATTTGATAAAATTGTTGCATATAAAAATGAACAAATAAACTATGGATTTAAGGAACATGACGATATTAGAAATACTGAAATAGAATTTGAGTTTTTCTTTGTTGATCCAGAAGATAAATTTGATTTAAACAATTCATTAAATACTATCCATATAGAAGATTTAGATAATAAATTTTCTAAATTATATAAAATAATAACGGATAAAGACTTTTTAACTGAATATTATCCATTAAGTACTCAAGATAATAATTATATTGATAATGAAAAATATATAAATGTATCAAGTGCTTTTGAATCTGAATTTGACAAGTTGTATCCAAAATTCAAATCTACATTTAGTGCAGAATATAGCGAAGTAAAAAAATCAATATTAAAGTTTATTGCTAACAAGAAAAATAGAACAAACAAAAAAATCAAATTAAGCACAGATAAAAATGAACTTACTTCGATGAAGAAAGTCATAAAAGAATGTGAATATTTTTCAAAAATTATCAAAAAAATTGATGGTTCGTTGCAAGAAAAAATTGTATATTCATATAAAGAATATAATGATATTATAGGTTCGAAAAAGAAAGAGTTAATGAAAAATTACGAACTAGTGAAAGCAAGCCCAGGAATACTAGCAGATAAATTTGTAAAAAGAAGAAATGATATATCCCATGGAAATGGTACTGAACAATTTACTAGTTTCGAAATAATTTCATACGAATTAATGAGAATGAGTATCTATTGTATTACACTTGAAAGAATTAAAATGAGTAAAGAAAAAATGAAAAACTTTATTGACAAATTATTTTAATATATTAGTAAAAAATAAGGTAATCGCATAAAAATTTGACGTAAAGATAATCAAATACAAGGAATGACATTAAATATAAGATTTTCAATATTTCTGAAATCACTTATATAACGTGTCATTTTTTGTTTCATAGTAAGTTTTTCTCCCATAGATTTATCTAGTTTAACAAGATTAAAAACTATCTTTCTAATAGTGGCTAAATTTTCAATAGAATTACCAACATGACTTCTAGAATGGTCTTCATCTAAAATAACATCAAGTCTCCAATGAAGTGAACATTCAATATTCCAGTGTTCTCTAGTTATTTTTATAAAAGTATCTAAATCAAAGGCTTTACTTAAAATATAATAATGTGTAGTTGTAGTTTTTATATTGTTTTCATCTTTAATAACATCAATTCTACCTATAGCCTTAACTGATTTCCATTTGTCTTTATCATGGATACATTTAATATCATATGATAAATAATATTTTCTTTTTTCTAGTCTTCCATGATCTTTTTCCCAGTTAGTTTCTCCAATTGCAATATCTAAAGAATCATCTTTTAATCCTAAATCAAAATATGTTTTGATGTCATCTTTTAAATCTTTTTGATTATCTTTAACTTTTAAAACAAAATGTCCTTTTTTCTCTTTAGATGTAATAAGATTACAAATGTCTTCTTGAGTACCTATAGCATCAATAGTAATAACTTTATCTTTTATATCTATTAGTTTTATAAGTTCTGGTATTGCTGTTATTTCATTTGATTTATCATCTACTTTTAATTGCCCTATAGATAGACCAATATCACTTAAAAATGCAGAAACAATATATGGAGTATTACCACCATTAACTTTATCTCTTGCACTTTTAATAGCTTTACCATCAATACTTAAGTGCATACCTTTATCTTTAACAATATCCTTAATCCATTCTATAAATAGTTCCATAAATTTCTTTGAATCAATAACTTTAAAAACATTTGATAAAGTATCATGAGAAGGTGTACCATTTTCAAGTTGTAATAGTTCATTAAAATAATCCTCATGTACTTTTAAGAAATCTGCTAGATTAGTAAAATCATTATAGCCACATAAAATGCCATATATAGTCATTATTATAATATTAATTAGTTCATGTTTTTTACCTCTAATATCTCTTGGATCTTCTAAAACTTCAAAATGATTAAATAAACTTTTCATATCTCACACATCCTTATATTATAAGAATACATGATTTTATTTACTTAAAAAATATATTGTACCATTTTTTACATATTATTTTTTATGCGATTGCCATAAGTAAAAAATCGGTTGTTTGACAAAAGGGTGTAAATAGTGTATATTATTAATCAGTTGGAGGAAATAGACTATGAAAAATGTAATTGTAAATAATAACAACTTATTATTAGCCTTATTATTAAACCGATTATGTAGTAATGGGTCTATTTTGAGTGCTATTTAATAAAGAATAAGAAAATAAGTAATTCATATAGAGTCAATACTACATTTAAGTATTGGCTCTATTTTTGTTTATGAAAGGGATGATTGATATGTATAATTTTAAAGAAGTAGAAAAGAAATGGCAAGATAAATGGTTCAATGAAAAAAGTTTTAAAGCAGTAGATTTTCATCCGACAAAACCTAAATATTATGTACTATATGAATTTTATAATATTAGTGGTAATCTTCATATGGGACATTTGAAAGGAACTGTTCCAGCAGATGCACTTTCAAGAATGAAAAGACTTCAAGGATATAATGTGCTTTTTCCAATCGGTGGTGATGCCTTTGGACTACCAGCTGAAAATGCAGCAATTAAAACAGGTATCAATCCAGAAGATTTTGTTAAAAATGGTATGAAAAAAGCAATGGAACAATCTAGAAGAATTGGTCTATCATTTGATTGGGATAGAACTATTTGTACAAGTGATCCAAGTTATTATAAATGGACACAATGGATATTTAAAAAATTCTTAGAAAATGGAAAAGCATATAAACAAAAGGGTGTAGTTAATTTCTGTCCTAATTGTAAGACAGTTCTATCTAATGAAGATTCACAAGGTGGAGAATGTGATAGGTGTCATGGTAAAGTTGTTCAAGAAGATAGATGGGTTTGGTTCTTGAAGATGAAAGAATATTCTGAAAAACTTCTTGAAAATGTAGATAGAATTGATATGAATGAAAGTCTTAAAGAACTTCAAAGAAACTGGATTGGTAAAAGTGAAGGTATGGAAATAAGTTTTGATATAGTTGATAAAGATGATAAAAAGCTTACAACTTCATCAATATTTACAACTTGTATTGAAACTATTTATGGGATAACTTTCTTTGTCATGGCTCCAGAACATAAGCTAATTGATGAACTAAAAGATTCAATTAATAACTATGATGAAGTTAAAGAATATCAAAAACAAACGACATATAGAAGTGAACTAGATAGAATATCAGATCAAAAAGAAAAAACTGGTTGTGTTCTTGATGGAATATATGCAATTAATCCTATTAATGGAAATAAAGTTCCAATTTATATTTCAGACTTTGTTCTAGCTAATTATGGAACAGGAATTGTTATGGCGGTTCCAACACATGATCAAAGGGATTATGAATTTGCTAAAAAGTTTAATATACCAATGATTCAAGTAATAGATGGTAGTGTAAGTAAACAAGCATATGAAAAATATGATTATATTAAAAATAATAATATCATGATGAACTCAGAAGAGTTTGATGGTATGCCAGTTAAAGAAGCTAAAGAAAAAATCATTGATAAAATAATTAAACTTGGTTTTGGTAAAAAACAAATTAACTATAAAATGCAAGATTGGTCATTTAATAGACAAAGATATTGGGGAGAACCTTTTCCAGTAGTATTCTGTGATAAATGTGGAACAGTTCCACTAAATGATTCTGATCTACCTTTAACACTACCAAAAACAAATGACTATATGCCTAATGAATCAGGTAATTCACCACTTTCAAAAATTGATAAATGGGTTAATTGTAAATGTCCTAAGTGTGGTGGACCTGCTAAAAGAGAAACTGATACAATGCCTAACTGGGCTGGCTCATCATGGTATTGGCTAAGATATTGTGATCCACATAATGATAATGCACTTGCTGATTTTGAAAAACTTAAATATTGGGGAAGTGTTGATTGTTATACAGGAGGAACAGAACATATTACAAGACATGTACTTTATGCATTCTTTTGGCAAAATTTCCTTTATGAAATAGGTGCGGTTCCTACTCGTGATCCATTTATTAGAAAAATGGGAAGTGGGCTTATACTGGATGATACTGGCAAAAAAATGAGTAAAAGTTCTACAAATGGTGTTTCACCAATGCAAGTTATTGATGAATATGGAACTGATGTAGCTAGACTTCATGTTCATTTTCTAGGTGGTTATGAAGACAATACACCATGGACTTATGATGGGATATCAGGAATAACAAGTTTTATTAATAGAGTTTGGGATTTGAAAGATATAGTAAAAGATGGTGGAATATCAGAAGAACACATATATGAAATAAATGGACTTATTAAAAAGATAACTGAAGACATTGAAAATCTTAAAATGAATACTGCTATTGCTTCATTTATGACATTTATAAATGTTATTAAAAAAGATAAATTCATTACAAAAGAAGAATTAAGAATATTCTTAATCTTACTTAATCCGCTAGCACCTCATATAACTAGTGAAATGTATGAAATGATATTTGGTGGAAATATAATTGATGATGAATGGCCTAAATATGATGAAGAATACTTGGAGAGAAATGAAATAAATCTACCAATTCAAATTAATGGTAAAATGAAAAAAACTATTTTGATTGATTCAAGTATAGAAGATGAAAATATTATTATAGATATGATTAAATCAGAATACCCTGATATGATAAAAAAGGATATTAAAAAAGTAATATATATCAAGGGTAAAATTATTAATATTATATGTTGAAAAAAGGACAATGTCTTATCTTTCAAGACCATTGTCCTTTTCTTTTTTATGTTTATAAAATTCTTCAGTAGCTTCATCCATTTCATTATTTAAATGTTTAGTTGCTTTTTCAATTTCTCTTTTATTAAATAAATTATGTTTTCTCACAAATTCTTGATTTACTTTTCGTTCTTCAGGATCATAATCATGTTTGAAAGCAAATAAACTTAATATCTTATTATTAAATAATTTTTCAACTATTTTTTGAATAAATTCAGGAAGTTTTTCAAAGACTTTATTCAAATGATCAACTAAATAATTAGTTTTTCCTTCTAGTTCCTCATACTTTTCTTTATATTGTTTATTTTCAAACTTTAAATGAATGTTTTCTTCAGTTAGTTTATTAATTTCATCTTGCATTTTGTTTTTTGATTTTAATACAATTTTATTATTAAGTTTTTTCTTTTTATCAATTTCATCACTTATATCATTTTTATCTTTATTAAGTTTAGTTATTTGTTTATTGATAGATTCTTTATTATCTTCTAAATAAGATACTTCATTTTCAAGATTAGATATTTCTTGTTTAAGGACTTTAACTTTTTCATTATAAACTTTTCTTTCAAATGGAGTAATATCTCGATTTTTACCTTTTTGTTTTTCTTTTAACTTTGAATCCATACCATAAGCAATATTAAATTCATCAATACATCTTTCTCTCATTTTATCTTGAAAAACTACTAATGATTCTTTTGTGAAGATAGAAGTTTTACCAACTTGTCTTGATAAACCTGTTTTACAATTTTCTTTAACTGGAACGCCGACAATATGCAAGTGTGGAGAGTGTTCATCAAAATGTATAGTAGCATTTGCTACATAAAAGTCTGGAACTATTTCTTTTAAATCTTCTAGTTGTTGTTCAAATACATGTGTCATCTGATATTTATATTCTAAACTTTTATCATCCCAATAAACCATATCTCCAAGTTCAATAACTATCTCACAAGCAAGATCATGTTTTGTATCATTACTTATCTTATTAAAGTAGTTATCTATTTTTCTATCATCTCTTGTTTGTCTATTATTGTATTCAATTCTTGCTTCATCAAATAAATCTAAATATAATTCTTTAACATCTTTAGTAATATCATTTGAACCTTTAATAGTTTTAATTAGTTCTTGTTTGTTATCGTATAATCTTAAATTATGATGATTAACTTTTCCAAGTTGTCTTACATTTTGAATAGCATTATTACTTTTATTAGTTGTTCCTGATAGATTATTCTTTGCCTCTCGTCTTGCTTTAATAGTTTTATTACTATCATTACCTAAATGAAACGAATAAGATAATTCCATACTTTTACACCTCCTTAAATTATGAATATTGAAATGGTACGAAAGTGGCTTTGTCAATATTCATAACTTCCTATATATCTTGTCAGAGACAAGATATGGAAGCTAAAGTTTACCACCTTAGAAACCGTATTAATTTAACACTATCGCCACTTTCATTTACTATCGTAAACAAAACGTGCCACGTTTATAAATTAATCTTCGATATCAGGTATACATTCAAATAAGTCTGGAATGTCTACCTTAATATCGTTAGGAGAGTCTTTTGTTACGAACATTCCCATACCCAATATTTCTTTTGAGTCATCATCTTTTTCAGTAGGGAATATTCTTACAACGACATCTCCTTTATGAAGTGGTAACATTTTTAATTCTTCAGTTTTCTTATATAAAGTACCTTTATAAAATGCCACTTCATAACATTCATTTAATCTCATTAAATGTCTATATACTTCTTTAGCAGGTAAGTATTCACTATAACGAACTTTACCATCTACACATATACCATTAAATGAATGTGCTATTTTTCTTTTCCAATCAATATAACCTTTATCAAATAATGATTTAAAATCTTTATAGAAAGTAGATCTAAAATTCGTTAGTTTAACTTTATATTTATTATTTACTAATTCTAATTCTATATCATCAATATATCTCATAACTATTTCCGCTTTCTCTTCTCGGTCTAAATTGTCCCAACTATCTACAAAAGCATTATATAGAATTGGTAATTTGATAGAATTGATAAAGTCCATATCTCTTTTAACTAAAATATCATCAACAGTTAGATTTAATTTACTGACTTGTTCATTTTCTAAAATCTTCTTTTGAATATCTTTAATTTTATTTTCAATAGTATTTGTTTCTTCTTTATATTCTTCTTCAGTAAATAACTCATCAATATATGCTTTTCTAATTCTTGCTTTTTTATTATTAAGATTAGTTAGTTCTTTTTCAAATTCTTCTTTTGGGTTATGTATCTTATTTTGTAATACAGGTAAGAAGAATTCATTAACAACTGAATCATATTCAAAGATATCTGATAATAATTCTTTAATTGAATCTTCAATTTCATGTTCTCTAATATTACCACGACATTTTTCACATCTATAATAGTAATACCATTTATCAGCTTTTATTTTATGTGAAGCACCGCCAGCAAGTATTCTTCCACATTTAGGACATTTTAGTTTTTGTAAGAAGATATAAGTTTGACTTCTCATATAGTTTCTTTGATTCTTCTTCTTTTGAACTTGACAACTATCCCATAATTCACGACTAACTATTGGCTCAACAACATCAGGAAAGTATCTTGGATTTCTTGCAGTTTTACCTTGAATATAATCTCCCTTATAAATAACATTAGTAATAATCTTTAATATACTTGTATCTTTCCAATTAGTTTTATCTAATACTTTTTCTTTATTGAATAATTTAGCAATAGTGTTATAAGTAAGTCCTTCAAAATATAAATTATATATTCTAATAACTATATCTTTTGTAAGTGGATCAGGAACTAACTTTTTATTTATATGTTTATAACCGAGTGGAGCTCTTGCAGGAATATGTCCTTGTTTAATAGCACCCTCTAAGCCAATAATAGTTCTTTCGCTTGTTCTTTCAATTTCGTTTTGTGAAACACTCATCATTATACGAGATACCATTTTACCATTAGCAGTAGTAGTATTTATATCATCATTAACAAAGGCAATATTAATATTATATTTTTCTAGATAGTCCATTAGTGTTTCCCAATCTCTTGTACTTCTTGTAATTCTATCTAGTTTTAAAGCAACAATCATATTTATTTTTTCTTGTTTACCATCTTCAAGCATTCTATCATATTCTGGTCTAAAATTACCTGTTTTAGCACTTATTCCAGCGTCAGTATAATATTCTACTATCTTATAACCATTAAACTTACAATAAGCTTCTAATCGTTCTTTTTGTTCTGTTAAACTAAAACCCTCACGAGCCTGATCTTCAGTTGATACTCTCATGTAGATTCCACATAATTTCTTTTCATTATCCATAAATCTTCAACTCCTTTTACTAAAAAAGAGGAGACAATAGTATCTAGTAAAGTCTAAATACTACTGACTCCTCATTAAAATCAATATTATATATTTTAATTTTATCTTTGCTTTTTATCATCGGTGTACCTCCATTTCTAGAGAATACCTCTTTCATTGGTATATATAATATCATTTTTTAAGATAATGTCAATTCCCTGATTAGGGTATTGTAGTATTTAGTTAGTTTTTAAATAATCTTCTAACTCAGATAATTTAATCTTATTAGATAAGTTCTCGATGAATATCTCATTAGAATAGTTAAAAGCAAGAAATGTTATATCATTAATTATTATTCTATGAGGTTCGACATAAGTTAAGTTAGTTCTATCAATTTTTCTTATACTACCATTTATTATTTTTAAAGTAGTATTTGAAAACTCACATATTAGTTCTAACTTCTTTTTTAATGATTCTTCAATAACAACTTCTTGCTTAATAATATTTACCATAAATACCATCCTTTCTTTGTAGGATAGTCTTTGTATGACTTCCAAGCCTGACAAGTGGAGTTCGATACACAAAAAAACTAACCCAAATTGAGTTAGTTGTATTAAAAAAGCTCGAAAAGTTCGAGCGTATTTCCTTATGGAGGGGATCAAATGATTCGGATTAGAGGAATCAAAACCAAAATAGAAGAAAAAACGGAAGAGGATTTAAAGAAAATAGTAAAAAAGAAATATCATTTAAAAGATCAAGATATTTTAGAATTCCATATTGTAAAACAATCTCTTGATGCGAGATCCAAAGAGAAGATTCATTATGTGAATGTCGTTGATCTTGCGTTAAAACAGGAGGCTTCTTTCTTGAAAAAATATTCTTCTTCTTTGCTTTTGAAAGCTCCCCATGAAGAATATGTTTTTCCTTCTCATGGCCAAGAAAGGCTTCTATCTCGTCCCATTATCGTTGGAAGTGGGCCAGCTGGTCTTTTTGCAGCTTATCTACTGGCAGAAGAAGGGTATTGTCCTCTTATTATCGAGCGTGGAGAAAAAATTGAGGAACGAGTGAAAACAGTGGAGCGTTTTTTTCAAACTGGTAAGCTTAATGAAAATAGTAATGTCCAATTTGGAGAAGGAGGAGCGGGTACTTTTTCGGATGGAAAATTAAATACTACAGCTAAGGATAAGTTTTATCGAAAAAAGAAAATACTGGAAATCTTTGTCGCTTGTGGGGCAGAGAAAGAGATTTTATATCAACAAAATCCTCATATTGGTACGGATCTATTACGAAAGGTTATTATAAGATTGCGTCAAGAAATTATGAAAAGGGGTGGAGAATTTTGGTATAACACTTGTCTTACTGACCTTATTTTTTCTAAAGATGTTTTGGAAGCGATAGAAGTGAATCATCGAAAAAAGATTCCTTGTTCGGTTTTGGTTTTAGCGATCGGGCATAGTGCACGGGATACTTTTCAAATGCTCTATGAGAAAGGAATTACCATGGAAGCGAAACCTTTTGCAGTGGGTATCCGGATCGAGCATCCTCAAGCGATGATTAATCAAGTTCAGTATCGCGAAAAAGCGGACAAACTACCACCTGCGAGTTATAAATTAACTTATACTACTACAAAAAGACGAGGCGTTTATTCTTTTTGTATGTGTCCTGGAGGATATGTTATTAACGCTTCGAGTGAAAAAGGATATTTAGCAATTAATGGTATGAGTTATCAGAAAAGAGATAGTAAGAATGCCAATAGTGCCTTGGTTGTAACTGTTACACCCAAAGATTTTGGAGATCATCCTTTGGCTGGCCTTTCTTTTCAACGAAAATTAGAAGCCCTTGCTTATCAACAGGGGCAAGGAAAGATTCCAATGCAGCTTTGGAAAGATTATCGAAGGGGGCTTGTTTCTACTTCTTTTGGTAAAGTAGAACCTTTATTTTTAGGGGCTTATCAATTTGCAGATTTAAATAAAATCTTTCCCTCTATTATTAATGAGTCTTTGAAAGAAGCTATTCCGGCTTTTGGAGAGAAGATTCCTAGTTTTGATCGAGAGGATGCCCTCTTGGCAGGAGTAGAGAGTCGAACCTCTTCTCCTGTTCATATTCCAAGAGATGAAAAAGGAGAAGCAAATAAAAAAGGAATCTATCCTTGTGGCGAAGGAGCTGGTTACGCAGGCGGAATTATGACTTCAGCGATGGATGGTATGTTTGTCGCTGAACAAATTGGAAAAAGATATTCTTCTATTTTAGAAAAGAAAGACTAAATTAAATTAAAAGTTCCCGTTATTTGTAAAATATAAAATTAAGAGAGAAAGTTCCCGTAAAATAAGGGTCCTTTTTTCATAAAACTTGCATTTTTACAAAAAAGTGATATTATATAT
>DVKE01000021.1 GCA_018716225.1 Candidatus Onthousia faecigallinarum
ATCCTCAAGAGATCGAAAAAGAAAAAGGAGAAGTCTTTGACTTTGAATTAATGGATTATAAAGTATTGACAACCGATGGAAAAGTGGGTTTAATAAAAGAAATAGAAGAAACAGGAAGAAATTATAAAATATTACGTTTAGAAATTGAAGGGAAAGAATATTTAATTCCGAAGAGAAAAGAATTTATTTTAAATATAGATCAACAAAATAAGACAATAACCGTGAAATTGATATGAAGAGTGGTGGTATCTTGAAAATTGATATTTTAACATTATTTCCTGAAATGTTTGAGGGGGTTTTTCAAGAGTCTATTTTGAAAAGAGCAAGAGAAAAAGGTTTAGTAGAAATTAATTTTCATAATTTTCGAGAGTTTTCGAAAGATCCTCATAAAAAAGTAGATGATACTCCTTATGGAGGAGGAGGGGGAATGGTCTTGTGTTGTCAACCGATCTTTGATTGTGTGAAAAGTCTAAGGACGAAAGAAAGTACTGTGATTCTCCTTACTCCTTCTGGAAAAAAATATACGGAACAAAAAGCCAAAGAGTTAGCGGGTAAGAAGCATTTGATTTTAATCTGTGGTCATTATGAAGGCTTTGATGAGAGGATTCGTTATCTTTGTGATGAAGAAATTTCGATTGGTGATTATGTTTTAACGGGAGGAGAAATACCTAGTATGGTATTAGTGGATTCCATTACGAGGCTTTTACCGGGTGTCATCAAAGAAGAAAGTTATGTTCAAGATTCTTTTTATCAAAACAGCTTAGACTTTCCAACTTACACGAAACCGGCAGTCTATGAAGGCTATTCGGTCCCAGAAATTTTGTTATCTGGAGATCATGCAAAAATAAAACAATGGCGTAAAGAAATGGCAGAAAAGAAAACCCAAGAAATACGTCCTGATTTAAAGGGGGAAGAAGTATGGAACGATACCATTTCATAAAAAAAAGTTATTCTTATGAAGGAAAGTTATCCCTTGGAGAAAAAATAACAATTCAAGCGGCTAAGAAAAAAAATCATAATCTTTCTATCTATGATGAATATATTCAAAAACAATTATTAAAAAGACAAGTTAAGAAAAAATATCAAAAACTATTGCAAATGCTTCTTTTCTATCTTAATACCGAAGATGATACCGGAGTTAGTTACCAGGAAGCTTTAAATAAAATTGAATATTTTAGGCAACTGATTCGCAATAAATATAAAGCTTATTTAAACGAAAAACAATTAGAAGAAATGGCCAAAACATTAACGTATTTGAAAAAACAGGCTCAACAGAAGCTTTTGTTTGTAGAGACAAAAACTTCGGAAAAATATAGTCAAGAATTAGAAAGTAGGAGAAGAAGATGATGGAAAAAGAACCAATCGCTTGCAGTTTAACCACTCTGGAATATGAAGAAGAGGGAATTTTAAATAAGACCATGGAACGTTTTTTAGGAGCAGCTAGATATCGTTTTATTTCTCATGTTCCTGATCATGGTCGTTACTTGATTCATGCTGAATTTGAAGAAGTTGAAAATTATTATCCTTGTTTTGTTGATTTACAAGTGAGTAAAAAAGAAGTGCAAGGTTTTTTTCAAAAAGAGGAAGAAAAGGCTTGTGAGACTTTACAGTTTATGAATACGAAAGAATTATTACAAATCAAAGAAGTAAGAGTTAGTTTAGAAGAGGATTGTTATCATGTAAGGATGGTAGAAGCTACTAGTAAGGATGATGAAGTTTATCAAGATTACTACTATATATCTTGCTATTTTGATAGAAGACAAATTGGTAATCCAACCAAAAAATATCTTTTAGAGAATGTGGATGCCTTTCTTACTACCTATCCCATGCCAATAGCGGAAGAGCATATCGTTCTAAGGCAGAAAGGAAGAGATCAGGAACTTCTTTATGGTAGTGGAGATTATTTAGAAACCAAAAAGATTCAAAAGTTAACCGCTATGAATTTAGAAACATTAGTTTCCTTACAACAAGGAAAGCGTCCTTTGGTAAAAAAACCATAAGTGTTTTTTTTCTTTGGGATAAGAGCAGGAGGAAAGTTATGGGAAAAATTAAATATACTTTAGAGAAAAAAGAAAAAAATACCAAAGCAAGACTAGGAAAATTAAAAACAAATTATGGTACTTTTGATACGCCAATGTTTATGCCAGTGGGAACAAAAGCGACGGTAAAAGGGGTGAGTCCAGAAGAATTAAAAGAGGCTCATTGTGGGATTGTTTTAGCGAATACTTACCACTTATGGCTTCGTCCGGGGGAAGATGTGGTTGCAAAGGCCGGAGGACTTCATCCGTTTATGAATTATGATGGGCCTATTCTTACCGATTGTGGTGGCTTTCAAGTTTTTTCCTTAGTTAAAAATAAAGAAAAAGATATTGAAGAAGAAGGAGTCCATTTCAAGAGCCATTTAGATGGATCGTCTTTATTCTTGACGCCAGAATTATCGATTGAAATTCAAAATAAATTGGATAGTGATATTGCGATGAGTTTTGATGAATGTCCTCCATATCCTGTTAGTTATGATTATATGAAAAAATCGGTGGAAAGAACATTGCGGTGGGCAGCAAGAGGAAAAAAAGTTCACAACAACCCCAATCAATCGTTATTTGGAATTGTCCAAGGAGGAGAATTCCAAGATTTAAGAGAATATAGTTGTAAAGAAACCGTAAAAATGGATTTTGATGGTTATAGCATAGGGGGAACCAGTGTTGGGGAAAGCAAACCTGTTATGTATAAAATGATTGAAGATGGAGTGCGTTATTTACCAGAAGATAAAGTGCGTTACTTAATGGGAGTAGGAGATCCCATTGATATCATTGAAGGTGTTATCCGTGGAATTGATTTGTTTGATTGTGTCTTACCAACTAGAATTGCGCGTCATGGGCAAGCTTTTACAAGACAAGGGAAAATTACTTTAAAGAATGCCAAATATAAAGAAGATTTTACTCCTTTAGAAGAAGGATGCGATTGTTATGCTTGTAAACATTATACCAAAGCGTATATCCGTCACTTAATTCTAGCCGATGAAATGTTTGGAGGACGTCTTTTATCAATTCATAACATTCGTTTTTTAACTCGTTTAACAGAAGAATTACGGGAAGCGATTAAAGAAGATAAATTATTAGAATATCGAGAGAACTTTTTGAAAGAATATCACGGAAAAGAGTAGAAGAAAAACAGAAGAAAGGAAAAGAAAAGATGAAGTATGTTGATAAAATTGTTATAGAAGAAAACGGACAACTTTTAAGAATTCCTATAGAAGAATTTGTAGTTGCTGATCATATTAATAGTATTATTAGGGGGTATCAATATGTCCTTTCTTTTGGTAGCGATGAAGTAGTATTTCAAGAAGCTTCTTTGAGAGAACAATTTGTAGAGATGCTAGTTCATAATGGTTATGAAGAAGAAAATGCAAGAAGTTTTAAAAAACGGAAGCAAGTCAGCGTTTTATTAAGAGATTATACTGTTGATCACCTTTTTAGTGAGGGATTGGCTTCTGTTCAAAGAGATGGCAAATATGGTTTTATAAATCAACAAGGGATAGAAGTAATTCCCTGTCAATATAACTATGATTCGCTAGTTAACGAAGGTTTTGCTCTCGTGGAAGAAAATTCTAAAAAGAAGTTAATTGATCGAGAAGGGAATCCTTTAAGATTACAGATACTTCTTCAAAGTTTAGAAGATGTTACAAAAATTTCTTCTGGTAGTGTGATCGAAGGGACAAAGGTTTCCTATCTATTAGATTTTGATAATGATGTTGTTTCTTTTTCTAGTGAGGAAGAAAGAGATAATTTTCTGGAAGCTTATGAAAATGTTACAAGTATAGAAAAACCAAAACAGATGATTAAGCAAAAAAAGAGGTAGTCGTATTTTTGTTTCAGTTGGTTAAGGTGGAAAGTTATTGCAGGAGAAAAAAATTTGTAGTAAAATAACCTTAAGGAGAGAAGAGTAAATGGAAAATGAAATAAAAGAAATTGAACATAAAATGGATGGGGCTTTGGCTTCTTTAGAAAAACGTTTTGCCACTGTTCGGGCCGGAAGAGCGAATCCTTCTAGTTTGGATGGGGTTATGGTAGAGTACTATGGTACGCCAACTCCTTTAAAGCAATTAGGAACGATCTCGGTGCCGGAAGGCAATCAACTTTTGATCAAGCCTTTTGATCGTAGTTGTCTAAAAGATATGGAAAAAGCCATCTTGGCAGCGAATTTAGGTTATAATCCTAGTAACGATGGAGAAACCATTCGCATCGTCATTCCCGCTTTAACGGAAGAACGGCGTCAAGAGTTAACGAAGCAAGTAAAGGCGATGGGAGAAGAAGCGAAAGTAGCGATTCGTAATATTCGTCATGAAGCGAATGAAAAAATAGAAAAAGCGGAATTACCAGAGGATGAAGAAAAGCATTATATGAATCAAGTCCAAGATTTTGTCAATCGATACAATAAAAAGATTGATGAGATGTATAAAGAGAAAGAAAAAGAGTTAATGACCGTTTAATGCTTGAAAGAAAAAGAAAAAAACATTATAATAGGAAGAAAGCAACGAAGAAGGAGTAGTAGATAAGAGGTTATCAGAAAGAGACATTGTGGGTGGTGGAAACAATGGATAATTCTTATACGAATTCACCTTTTGAGTCTTAAAGAGAAAACTTTAAGCGTAACTCGCGTTAAGAGGAAGAGATATAGACTAGCAGCTATAAAGTAAGGTGGTACCGCGAGCATGATCGCCCTTACAATATAGTTGCTTTTTTTAAGGAGGAAATCATGGAACAAGTAGAAAAAGTAAGAAAACAATTGGAAAAAGCCAAAGAAGAAGTGGTTGATTTAAAATCTTTAAATGATTTAAGAGTCGCTTATTTAGGAAAGAAAGGCTTGATTACAGAATTAAATGCGGCGATCAAAGAAGTAGAAGATAAGAAAACATTTGGTATGGAAGTCAATGCCTTAAGAAAAGAATTTGAAGCATTTTATGAAGAGAAAAAGCAAGAATTTGATCAACTTGCTTTAGAAGAACGTTTAGCGAAAGAAGCGATTGATATTACTTTACCAAGTAAGAAAATAAGAAGAGGAAATAAACATCCGATGACACGGATTACCGAAGAGTTTGAAGATCTTTTTGTTTCAATGGGTTATACTGTTTTTGAGGGAAGAGAAATTGAAAGTGATGAAGTCTGTTTCCAAAAATTAAATCTTCCGAAAGGTCATCCCGCAAGAGATGCGCAAGATACCTTTTATTTAAAAGATGAATATGAAAACTATCTATTAAGAACACAAACCTCAACCGCTCAAGTAAGAGCGATGGAAGCGAATAAAGAAAAAGGGCCTCTTCGGATTGTTTGTCCTGGGAAAGTTTATCGTCGAGATGAAGATGCGACCCATTCTCATCAGTTTATGCAAATAGAAGGTTTAGTCATTGATGAAAATGTTTCAATGGCTGATTTAAAAGGAACTCTTGAATTGTTTTGTAAGAAAGTATTAGGGGAAAAGACTAAGGTTCGTTTTCGTCCGAGTTATTTTCCTTTTACTGAACCTAGTGTTGAAGTGGATGTTTCTTGTTTTCAATGTGGAGGCAAAGGATGCTCCTTATGCAAACAAACAGGTTGGATCGAAGTCTTAGGGGCAGGTATGGTTCATCCTCATGTTCTAGAAATGTCTGGTTATGATAGTAAGAAATACCAAGGTTTTGCTTTTGGAACAGGACTTGACCGCTTCGCGATGTTTAAATATGGTATTCCAGATATCAGAACGATTTATGGGAATGATTTACGTTTTATTGAACAATTTGATCGATTGGAGGATACAAAATGAAGCTTAGTAGAAATTTTGTAAAAGATTACATTGACTTGGATGATTCTTTGTCTATTAAGGAAATTGCTGAAGCGATGACGGCTGTTGGCAATGAATACGATAGTGCGGGGCCGCTTCTTGATTGTACGAAATTAATTACAGGTGAAGTCATTGATTGTTATGATCATCCGGATTCTGATCACTTACATGTTTGTAAAGTAGATATTGGGAAAGAAGTGTTAGAAATTGTTTGTGGCGCGCCGAATGTACGGACGGGTTTAAAAGTAATCGTAGCGCAAGTAGGAGCCCATTTGCCAGGAGGAGAAATAAAAGCCGGTAAAATTCGGGGGATTGTTTCCAATGGTATGATTTGCTCTAAAGCAGAATTAGGGCTTGATCATAAATTTTTAGAGTCGAAAGATAAAGATGGGATTCATGAATTACCTTTTGATACTCCAATTGGGGTAGATCCGATTAAAGTGCTAGGTCTTGATGATGAAGTGATTGATTTTGAATTAACTGCTAATCGGGGAGACTTATTAAGTATTTTAGGAATGGCTTATGAATTGGGAGCAATTTATCATAAGAAAGTAAAAGAAATGGACTTATCTTATCAAGAAGCGAAAGAAAAGATAGAAGATAGCTTCTCATTACAAATAAAAACCCAAGATTGTCCTTTGTTTTTAGCCAAAAAAGTAGTAGGTGTTACTATCAAAGAAAGTCCTGACTTTATTAAAAATCGTTTGATTGCGAGTGAAATTCGTCCGATTAACAATGTGGTAGATATCTCAAACTATGTCATGCTAGAAACTGGACAACCTCTTCACTTTTATGATGCCGATCGCCTAGGAGATACGCTTATTGTCCGTAATGCCGAAAAGGGTGAAACTTTGACCACTTTAGATGGAATTGAAAGAACCTTAAATGAAGAAGACATTGTGATTGCCAATCAAAAGGGTAGTGTCGGTTTAGCGGGTGTTATGGGGGGCTTATCGACCGAAGTGGAAGAAGATACCAAAAACATTTTAATTGAAGCGGCTATCTTTAATGGCGTAAAGATTCGAAAAACCTCTAAGAAAATTGTTCGAAGTGAAGCGAGCAATCGCTTTGAAAAGGGAATTGATCCGAAAAGAACTTATATGGCAATGGAAAGAAGTTGTCACTTATTAGAAAAGTATGCCGATGCTACGATTTTATCTGGTAGAATTACTTATGATCACGTAAATGCCAAAGATAGCGTTATTGCTATGACCATGCAAAAGCTTGTTAAAGTATTAGGAATCGATATCCCTGAAAAGACGGTCATCTCTATTTTAGAAGATTTAGGCTTTATCGTAGAGCAACAAAAGGACAAATTAATCGTTACGGTGCCAACACGACGGCTTGATATTCATATTGAAGAAGATTTAATTGAAGAAGTTGGACGAATGTATGGAATGGACAATATTGTAGGGAAACTTCCAGTATTACCAGTTACGGTGGGAACATTTAATAAAACAAGAAGAGAAATTAAAAATAAACTAATTGGTTTAGGTCTTAATGAAGTATTTAGTTACACTTTGATTTCTAAGGAACAAGTGAAAACTTTTACGACGGATTCCTTTACTCCAATTGAGATTGCTGATCCAATGAGTGAAGAAAAAACGACTCTTCGTTATAGTTTACTTCCTTCTTTAAAAGATATTTATGATTACAATAAAGCTCGTAATATCAAAGATATTTTTATCTTTGAACTTGGTAAAGGATTCTTTTGTCAAGATGGTTATCAAGAACAAGAAAAAGTAGCAGCTTTGTTAAGTGGAGATTATTATTTAGGCATTAAGAAAACACCTGTTGATTTTTACATTATGAAAGGAGTCGTAGAAGAGTTACTTGATTATTTAGGCTATCAAGATCGCTATTCTTTTAAACAACCAGAAAAGATTCCGGCGGAGTTTCATCCTTATCAAACGGCTGAAATCTTACTCCAAGGGAAAGTGGTTGGTATCATGGGAAAACTTCATCCTAATTTAGGCAAAGAAGATATTTATGCTTTTGAATTAAATCTTGATAAAGTCTTACAAAATCACGGAAGTAGAATGACTTACAAAGAAATACCAAAATATCCAAGTATCGAGAAAGATGTTGCCTTTCTTGTTCAAAAAGATAAGACGGCGGAAGAAATTATGACAACCATTAAAAAAGCAGGAGGAAGACTCCTTCAAAAAATAGAAATCTTTGATCTTTATACCGGAGAAAAGATAGAGCCTAATCAAAAATCAATTGCTTTCAATCTTACTTTCTCTGATCCGAAAAGAACTTTAACGGATGAAGAGGTCATGGAGTTATTTCATAAGATCATAAAAGAAGTAGAAACCAAGCATCAAGCGGAAGTAAGAGATAAATAAAAAAGCCAGCTGGCTTTTTTATTATAAATATTGATTTCGTAGATCTGTTATGATTTTTGTAAATTTTTGATAAATTTCTTCTCGGATATTTCCTTTTAAGATTAAAAATGCTTGATCCTGTCGATGAAGAATATCTTGATAGTTTTCTTTTAAAAAATTTGTAAGTACAATCGCTTCATCTTCGGTTGGATAAACTCCATTGTTTTCTAAAAAACCCATGGTTAAATGATGATTTAATTTTTGAATATTCGATGTAATAAAACGTTCTATCATTTTTTCTCCTCTCCATTTAAAATATATGCAATAATCTTTTCAATATGTGATAAACTAATAGTAAAGGAGAGACAAAGATGACAAAGATAAAACAGAAAATTAAGAAAAAAGCAATTAATCGAAAAGAAAAAAAATATTTTGTAAATCAAGAAACCTATAAAAAAAGATTTATTGTCTTAGGTGTTTTCGTCGTCGCTCTTTTTGCTTTACTGGCTGGTCGTCTTTATCAGGTGATGTTGAGAGATAATGCTAAATATAAAGAGGAATTAACTTCCCTTGCTATTACGACGGTAGAAGGAGATAGTACCCCTCGAGGTAGAATTTTGGATCGGAATGGACGTGTGATTGTCGATAATAAAGCGGTAAAAATGATTTATTATGATAAAGAGAAAACAAGAAGTACGGAAGAAGAAATTGCGTTAGCTTATACTGTTTCTAGTCATTTATCATTAAAGTATGATCATTTGACAGATACTATGAAACGGACTTTCTTTGTGGCAAAAAACCCGGAAGAAGCGAAAAAAAGAATTACGGAGGAAGAGTGGAAGAAGTTAGAACAAAGGAAATTAACCTCAGATGATATTGAAAATTTAGAATTAGAACGGGTAACGGATGATGAGTTAAATGCTTTTACGGAAGAAGATAAAAAAGCGGCTTATTTATATTATTTGATGAATCGAGGGTACAGCTATGACGAAAAGGAGATTAAAAGTGAAGGTGTAACCGAAGAAGAATATGCTTATATAGCAGAAAATAATGCCTCACTACCTGGTTTTAATACCAAATTAGGATGGGAGAGAAGTTATCCTTATGGGGATGTTTTTCGGACTATTTTAGGAAGTATTGCCAAAATTCCAAGTGAAGAAAAAGAGGAATATTTAAGAAAAGGGTATGCTTTAAATGATGTTGTTGGTGTAAGTTATTTAGAAAAGCAATATGAAGAATATCTCAAAGGGGAAAAAGCCATTTATCAAGTCATTAATAGTCATGAATTGGAACTCGTTAAAGAAGGTACAAGAGGAAATGATATTGTTTTAACAATCGATATTGAATTGCAAAAAGAACTAGAACAAATCTTGGACGAAGAGATACTTTCTACCAAAGGCCAGCCTAATACAGAATATTACAATCGTAGTTATGCTATTATTCAAGATCCTTCTACGGGAGAAATTCTTGCTATGGCAGGACGGCAGGCGATAGAAGATGGGCAAGGGGGCTATCGAATGATTGATTGTACCGCTGGAATTATGACTTCACCAATGACTTCAGGATCGGTAGTAAAAGGGGCTAGTATGCTAGTTGGGTATAATACAGGAGCCATTCAAATTGGAGAATATCAGGTTGATGAATGTGTGAAATTAAAAGGGGTAAAAGAAAAATGCTCTTGGAAAACTTTAGGAAGAATTAATGATATTGATGCTCTTGCCTTATCGAGTAATGTTTATCAGTTTAAAACGGCCATGAAAGTAGCAGGTTATCAATATAGTTATGATATGCCTTTTAAAGTAGATAAAACCGTATTTGATACCTACCGCAATACCTTTAAAGAATTTGGTCTTGGCGTCAAAACAGAAATTGATTTACCGGTAGAATCTTTGGGGTATACTAGTGATAATACCGCTGGAGGACTTCTTCTTGACTTTGTAATGGGACAGTATGATACTTATACTCCGATTCAACTTTCACAGTATATCAGTACGATAGCAAATGGGGGAACAAGATATCAACCGCATCTTTTAAAAGAAGTACATGCCTCAAGTGAAACAGAAGAATTAGGGGAGGTTATTTATACCTTTGAACCGAATGCTTTAAATACCGTTAATACGAAACCAGAGTATTTAAATCGAGTCAAAGAAGGCTTCCATGCTGTAACGACAGCTAGTTATGGTTTAGGAAGAGATTATATTGATGCTAGTCATGATCCAAGTGGTAAGACTGGAACTTCTCAAAGCTTTACGGATGCTGATAAAGATGGTATTATTGATACTCCTACGGTGTCTACTGCTTTTATTGGTTATGCTCCAAGCACAAATCCTCAAATGTCCATTACAGTTACGAGTCCAGATTCTTCGATAGAGAATCCAAACAATAGTTTTTCAACCTTGGTAACCAAACGCATTACAAAAAAAGCAAGCGATGCTTACTTTGCTCGTTATCCATAAAAAAAGTCTCCTCAAAGGAGATTTTTTAAATAGGACGATACTTTTCCTGATTTTTAAAAGGATGTTTTTTATCAATATGATCAGGAAATAAGATTCCATTTAAATGATCAATTTCATGTTGAAAAGCAATTGCTAATTCTTCTCTTGCGCGAATTCTGATTTTATTTCCATCCAAATCATAACCTTCTATCGTCACTCTTGCATAACGTGGTACAATTCCTTCTACTTCACGATTGATGGAAAGACATCCTTCCCCCATTTCAACATAGATCATTTCTTCAGAATTGCTGATGATTTTCGGATTACAAATGACATAAGTATCAAACTCTTCTTCCCCAACTTCATGAACAATGGTAAGATAGCGTTTAGGAATTCCTAATTGAATGGCAGCCATACCCATACCAGGGCGTAGATCATATTTTTCAGCAAGGCGTTCAATTTGGCTATTAGTTAAGTATTCAACCATCAAGTTTATTGTTTTTCGATCTTCTTTTGAAAGAGGGAAAGTCACCTCTTCACTAACCATTCTTAAACGTTTATCTTTCTCATCTAAAATATCTTTTGTCTTTAACATACTACATACCCCATCTCTGTTGCTTATTTTAACATAAGATCACTAAAAAAGAAAGTATTTTCTTGATTATTGGGTGAAGAATTTCTTGAAAGGAATAAGGGCTTGTGCTAGAATAAAAATAGAAAAGATGTGATGAGTAGATGAGAAAAGTAGCGGTAAAAGTCTATAAAAACAATTGTTCGAATGGGGGGGGGGGCTTTAGAATCACCTTATAGAATAAGGCTTTTTAATCGTGTCAAAATAAGAATAGGATGTCGAGATCCTGTTCTTTTTTCTTTTCTAGAATGATTCTATGTGTTAGAACAAAGAAAATTAGGAAAGAATAAAATAGAAGGAGTGTAAGAAGGAATGAAAAAGAAAGAAAAGATTGTACTAGTAGGATTAATTCTATTACTAGTGGTAACCATTGTCGGAGTAAGTTATGCTGCTTTTTCTTACAGTAAAAGAGGAGAAAAAGTAAATACGATCACAACTGGTCAAATTGTGATGACTTATACCGAAACCGATAATATTATTCAAATTGATGGGGCTCTACCTACTACGGATAAGACAGGTACCGTTCAATTAAAGAATGGAGAATACTTTGATTTTAATGTTT
>DVKE01000002.1 GCA_018716225.1 Candidatus Onthousia faecigallinarum
TGTTTTGTTTTTATAGTATTATTCATTACTGACATATGAATTTTCCTTTCTTTTTTGCCGAAAAGATATTATAGATTATTCATATGTCTTTTTCAATATTGAAGTGTTGCACTTCAAATTTAAATTAACATAACACAGAAATTTTTACAAATAAAAAAAATAAGTATATAATATTTATAGAAAGCAATGGAATAGGGGAGGGAACCTATGAAATTAGAAGTGGCCAAAAGTAACTTTATTAATTATTGTGAATATGAGAAAGGGTTATCAAACAATACACAAAAGTCTTATCATTATGAATTAAAAGATTATTTAAATTTTTTAATTCAAAAAAGGAAGAAAACCGATACAACAGAGATTATTCAAGAAGATATTGAAGCTTATCTCAAAGATTGTTATCAAAGAAATGAAGATAGTAAGACAGTCGCTCACAAACTAACTACCTTGAATAATTTTCACCAATATTTAGAAAAAGAAGAAGGAGAAAAAAATAATCCCACAGAATTTATCGATCGTCCGAAGATCAAAAAGACACTTCCCCATTGTTTAAATGAAAAAGAATTAAATAATCTTTTAGATATTCCCCTTCATACACCATTTGACTATCGAAATAAAGCTATGTTAGAATTGATGTATGGAACTGGAGTTCGCGTTTCCGAGTTAATTCAATTATCTGTTTATGATATTGATTTTAATAATGCTATTTTGCGAGTGAAAGGAAAAGGAAGCAAGGAACGATTGGTACCGGTGGGAGAATATGCTCTTAGTGCTTTAAAACAATATTTAGAGGTTCGTCATCAACTATTAAAAAAGAAGCAGTGTGACGCTCTGTTTCTCAATTCTAGAGGCTCTGCTATATCAAGACAAGGCTTTTTTAAGAATTTGAAGCAGATCTTAAAAGAAAAGGGGTTGAATACGGAAATATCTCCCCATTCTTTACGACATTCATTTGCTACACAACTGTTAGAACATGGAGCAGACTTAAGAAGCATTCAAATTATGCTAGGTCATTCGGATATGGCTACTACTAAAATATATACTCATATTACCAATCAAAAAATTAATCATGATTATTTAGAAAATCATCCAAGAGCAAAAAAGGAGTGATTTCGGATGAGATTTAAACGAATTTTTTTAATAGTATTAGATTCCTTAGGAGTAGGGGAAGCAAAAGATGCAAGTAACTATGGTGATAGTGGTTGTAATACCCTTGGCCATATCAAAGAACATTATGATTTATTTATTCCCAATCTAGCCAAAATAGGCTTTTTAAACACCTTACATATGGACGATAAGGAAGATGTTGATGCTTATTACACAATTGCAAGACCCAATAATGCCGGAAAAGATAGTTTAGCTGGTCATTATGAAATGATGGGAATTGTTTCTAATATTCCTTTTAAAACTTTTAATGAAAATGGATTCCCTATCGAATTAATTGATGAAATTGAAAAAATTACCGGACGGAGAGTCATTGGAAATAAATGTAGTGATGACGCTTCTATTATCGCTGAACTTGGAGAACGTCAATTAAATTATGGTTCTTTAATTGTTTATACTTCCGCAGATTCCGACTTACAAGTGGCAGCACACGAAGATATTATTTCAGCAGAACAACTTTATCAGTATTGTGAAAGAATACGGGAAATAACCAAAAGAGAAGAGTGGCTTGTTGGTAGAGTCATTGCAAAACCTTTCTACGGAACAGTAGGACACTTTAAATTCAATCAGGCCGGAAGAAAAGATTATCCGATCAAACCACCACAAAAAACAATTTTAACAGATTTATCAAACTATTCCTTTAATGTCATCGGAATTGGTAAAATTAATGATATTTTTGCCGAGCAAGGCATTAATAAAGTCTTAAAAGCCTCTTCTAATAAGGAAGCCTTAAATAAACTAACAAATATTATGGGAAAAAAATTTACTGGTCTTTGCATGGTTAACTTATGTGATTTTGATCGTTATGGGCATCAAAGAAATGTCGAAGGCTATGCCAAAGCAATTGAAGAGTTTGATGTAGAAGTTCCAATGATTTTAAATCATTTAGATACAGACGACCTTTTGATTATTACAGCTGACCACGGAAACGATCCTACGTTCCGAGGATGCGATCATACAAGAGAAAATGTTCCTCTTATTCTTTATAGTCGAAACTTTAAAGAACCCAAAAAATTACCCGTTCAATCAACATTAGCCAATATTGGAGCGACAATTGCCGATAATTTTGAAATTGCACCACCAGAAATTGGAACCAGTCTCTTAGAAGAGTTAGAATAAAAAAGAGAAGGGGAGTCTTAACAACTTTTCTTCTCTTTTTCTATACTTTCAAAACTAGAACAAACTGTCTCTTCACAATCTGAGACATCATTACTAGGACAGCCACAATTAGAACTAACTTTTATTTCTTCTAAAGAACAGGCTCCTAAATTTTCATTTTGATATTTACAAGATTCTACATCACACTTAATACTTTGCCTTTTATTCATTTTTTTATCACTCTTCCTCCCCTATTATTTTTACCTAAAATAGGGGAATTATGCATTTCTTCTTACCTTTTTTGTCCTATACACTCCCCCTATTCCTTTCAATAATATAAAATGGGGTAGGTATCTATCTTTATTTCTTTTATATAATGAATTAGAAAACAAATTATTTATTATTCAATAATCTAGTAAGTTGCATTATTAGATTATGCAAAATCTTTCTTGATCATTCCATAAAATAATGAATCCTAAAGAGTATATTTCATTCTTATTGTAGATTTATTTAATTTGGGAAATATTTATTTTAAGAAAAAAAGCATTAAGAATTATAAAATCAATTTCTAATTATCCAATATTATTTATTTAT
>DVKE01000022.1 GCA_018716225.1 Candidatus Onthousia faecigallinarum
CCCAATGCTCTTTTAAATTGTTTATCATTTAGTTTGCTTATTTTTTCATACTTCATATTTTCCATATTAGAATTTTACCAAATTATGGTTATTTTTTAAAGTTAATTTAGTTTCGCAAGATGTCTATTATATAATTATTACTACTATAGCTTACTACCCCCCTCGTCCGGGTTCCCCTATCATCATAGCTTGGTGTCATCGTCCAATAAGGGATTCCACCTTGGCCTGGATTTAAGTAACTGTTTCCTTCTACCGAATAAGATTCTCCTGCATAAACTAGTTCATCGGCGGTAATCAAGCCAGCTTTTAGCCGATAACTTCCTCCATAACTTTCACTTGTACTTGGGCATGCAAAGGTTGGAGCATTATCTTTGGCAAAATCAGAACTTGCTTGTACTAATCTATCATAACTTGCAAAAAGATTTCCCTCAAGTGTTTCATTGTAATGATAACCACTACTATCACTACAGAATCTTCCTAAGATGACCATACTATCATAAGCACTATTCTTTCCTAAGGTATTGTTATACCAAGTATCGATTTCTCTTTTGACAAAAGAATCCGTTCCATTATCATAGGTATAGCCTGTATATTTTGGATCATCATTTAAATTATAGGGAGTAGAACCAATTGTAAAAGAAGAATCGTTCGCACTAGTTCCATTATAGATTAATCTTATACTACCATCACCGTTTATTCTTACTATTTTCCAGTACATTTTACTTCCTGCCGGAGCTAACGGCTGGGAAGAACAATCACCAACTCCTGCTGCTTGACAGCTTTCTTGACTTTGATAATATTGAGAATTATCTTCAACTAGACCTCCATACACATAATAATCTTCATCGTATGCTCCAAACTGTAGGTTATTATTCTTTACATTTCCTCGATAATAATAAGTAGTCCCATCTTCATCAACATTAGAATACAATCCTTCTGTTACAAAGTTTGGATCATTTGTTCCGTCATAATAATTCCCAGTACTGGCATAATTAAACATATGCGGGATCTCTTGTTTTAACTCATTATCACTTAAGATCTTACTTAAGACAAGATTCGTATTTCCTTCTTGATACGTTTTCCTGTTAATACTTATTTTGGTAGATCCTACCCCCACCATATTCATACTTAATGCTGTTGACAAAAGGCCTATCATTAAAATTTTGTTTCTTTTCTTCATCTTTTTCTTACACTCCTTCTATTTTTATTCTAGCGCATAGAATCACTTTAGAAAAGGAAAAGAACAGGATCGCGATATCCCATTCTTATTTTGACACGCGAAAAAAGCCTTATGCTATAAGGTAATTCTAAAAGCCCCCCCTCCATTCGAACAATTGTTTTTATAAGCTTTTAAGGCTAGATATTGATTTCTTTGTTTCATATCTTATCCACTTCTTTTCTATGTTCTTTCTAATCTAATTCTACCATAACTAATCAAAAAATCCTAGTTTAAATTTTATTATCCAAACAAGTGATATTTGTTTTCCAAAAGGTCAATAATCTCTTGATGAATTTCTTCAATACTTTTTGATCCTGTTCCTTTTACACAATCAATAACATCCCAATGATAAAGTCCTGCTAACTCCAAATAAGCTTCTAGCGTTCGATCTTCTTTTTCTTTCGTTTTTTGATCAAAATCAAACGAAATTTGTTTTTCTTTCCATTCCATACGATGATCATAAGGAATATTTAAAAGAAAAGTATAATCTGGTTTGGGTAATTTCAAAAGCCAATATTCTAATTTATCAATCCATTGATACATATAAAAACGTTCTTCACTATCAGAATATTTACTTCCTTGATGAGCCATGTTAGAGCTAGTATAACGATTTAAAATTACAAAATAATCTTGATCTAAGTATTCTTGTATTTTTTTGCTATTGTATTTCCGATCGGCTGCGGTATAAAGACAAACCACTTCAGGATCAAGAGCTTCATATCCTTCTTTAAAAAGGCTTACTCCATTTTTTCCTAACACATAGTTCTTAAAAATTTCACCGGTTGGACTCTCATACATAGGAAAAGAAAATTCTACTACCTTTTTTCCTTTTTTCTTTAAATATTGAACCAAAAGTTGGCTTTGGGTTTCCTTTCCTGATCCATCGGTACCTTCAATAACAATGATTTTTCCCATAACTTATCCCTCTATATTATTATTCTCATCAAAAGTGAAAAGAATACATTTTCGACTAGCTAAATAATCACACATATGCACAAAGTTCTCCCATTTTGTTTTGGGAACGGGTAATACTTCATTTCCATTATAATCTTCATTCCATATTCCCATATGAGAAGAAATTACATCTTTTAAGAAAAGCGCATCCTCTTCTTCAAGACCCACTTCTTCTCTATGTTCCATAATATAATTGGCCGAAATTAAAGGATGATCAAAGCGAGTATATTTTTCTTCTGGAATGCCCCTTTTAAAACCATCATGCATGATTAAAGCAAGAATCATCAAATCCTTCTCTCTTTCGGTATACTTGTTCCCAATTAAAGGATCTGCTAACAATTCACTAGCAAAGCGCACAGCCGCTTTCGTATGACGTAATAACCCTCCATCTCCTAAAGCATAACTTGGATGATATTTTCCAGTAGAAGAAGCCGCTTCATGAAAGAAATAATCTGGTAATGCTTCTACTAATTTCAACGCTACTTCCTGATAATGCTTATTTTTTATTTTTAAAATTTCTTCATAAAATATTTCTTTTTTATTCATAACAAACTCTCTTTCAAAAACATTATATCATCAAAAACATTTGTTTGCCAATCCCCTTTTCACTCACATTTTCTTCTTTGTAAGAATTCAACAATCACTTCATTCAAAACATAATAATATTTAGGATTAAGACGCACAAAAGAATTGTTCTCTTCTAAAACCACTTGTCGGACAAGAATAGAATAATCATAAACCAAAGAAAGATCAAGTCCATACTTTTGAAAAAAAGAGTCCTTATTGATTCCTTCTATCAAACGCAAACCTAACAAGACTTCATAATCCATAACCTCTTTTTTTCCTAATTTTTCTTCTTCAAAAGAAAACTCTCCTTTTAGGTATTTGGTCAAACTTCTTGTATTACTTCTTCGATAAGGGAAAAGATAACTAGCAGCTCCTAAGCCAAAACCATAATATTCTTGATTTTTCCAATAAGCAAGATTATGTCGAGAAGCGAAAGAGGGTTTACAAAAATTAGATATTTCATAATGACAATATCCTTCTTTTTTTAATCTTTTTTCTATAAAGTGATACATAGCTAGATCCAACTCTTCCCCCATAGGCATAATGTTTTGAATCTTTAATTTCGTATGCTCTTCTAAAATAAGAGAATAAGTAGAAATATGAGTAATTGGTAAGGAGCAAAGAAAGTCAAGATCTTTTTTTAAATCTTCCAAACTCTCTCCCGGTAAAGCATACATTAAATCTACATTAATATCAGAAATTCCATAAGAACGAAGAAGAGAAATAGCTTTTTGAAATATTTTTTTCGAGAAAGGACGCTCTAAAGTTTTTTGTAAAGAAGGAATGGTGGTTTCTAAACCAAGACTAATACGATTTACTCCAAAGTCTTTCATAATTTGTATTTTTTCTTCCGTCAAGCTTTCCACATTTCCTTCCATCGTAATTTCACAAGTAGGAGAAAGGTGAAAAATACTACATAAAGAGAAAAGTTTTTCTAATAAGGATGGCGAAAGGCTACTTGGAGTTCCTCCTCCAAAATATAAAGTATCTAATACTTCTCCTTTATATTTTTCTTTTATTTCTTTTTCTAAACAATCAAGATAAGAAGAAGCGATATCCTCTTGATAAAACACTTTACAAAAATCACAATAACTACAAATTGACTGACAAAAGGGAATATGAATATAACAAGATTTTACCATGACGTACTCCTTTCTTTTCTCTTTATTATAGTCAAAAACGCAAAAGAAAAAAAGCACTTTCGTGCTATGATTAATCTAATTTTTGTTGTAATTCTCTCAATTGAGACAAAAATTCGTTTGTTTTTCGAATTTCTTCATCCAATTTTTCATAATTTGCTGTATTT
This sequence comes from Candidatus Onthousia faecigallinarum, assembly GCA_018716225.1. Lineage (GTDB taxonomy): Bacteria > Bacillota_I > Bacilli_A > RF39 > UBA660 > Onthousia > Onthousia faecigallinarum. Next base: position 4,047 of record DVKE01000022.1, read on the forward strand.
TCTAAAGACAAAGTATTATTATCTCTTACACTTTTTTCTTCTTCGATTCCATAAATAGGACTAATAACTGGAGATGGTTTATAAGTAGATTTAGCATGATAAGGTTCTACTTTTACCGAATGAAAATCAGAAAGTGTAATCTTTTCTTTTGGAGTAGCAGTAGGAGATTGTACGGAAACAGTTGATTCTACTACAGGAGCAGATACTCTTTCTTCTACTACTGGAGTTTCTTTTTGATCTTCTTTTGCTTTTTCAGCATAATAACGTTGCTCTAATTCACGAATACTAATTGGTTCATTTCCTTCATCTTGGTATTGTATTTCTTCATTCATGGCTGTAATTTGCTTTCCTTTTTCTAATAACTCTTGCAAACTAATAATAGCATCCTCTTCTTGTTTTTCTTCAAATTCTGTTAATCTACTCTTCTCATCAAGAGTTTCTTCTACCTCTTCCTTGTTCTTCTTTGCTTTCTCTTCTTTTATCTCTTGTAATTTTAATTCTTGGGTAATTCTTTCTAACTCTTCTTGGGCTTCTTCTTTGGTATAAACTTCATCTTTATATTGGAGGTCTTGTTCTTCTTTCTTCAAAGAAACAGCTTCTTTTTTATCATCAGGTTCTAAAATTTCAATTGGAATATCAACCATAGATCCTAGGGTGATTTTTGCTTTTGGTTCTTCTATTTTCTCTTCTTTTTTTTCTATCTTTTCATTTTTTTCTTCTTGAACAGAAACTTCTTCTACTTTAGGAGTTTCTACCACAGTAGGAGAAACTGTATTCTTTTCTGTAGCAACTACTTTTGCTTCTTGTTTTGACGTATTGGTAGGAGCTTCTTTTCCTTGCGCTTTTGCCACTTCTTCTACTAACTTATTTAATTCCATCGTATTATTATGTAAATTCTTTTGAGCTGCTCTTTTCTGCATCAATTTATAAATTCTATAAATAAAATAAACAACTAGAAGTCCTCCTACAATTCCTAAAGCTATAAAAACCTCTTTTGTTGATATTACCTCAAGAAAACGTTCCATATTCTTCACCTCTACTACCTTCTATGTACTAAAATCATATCACAGCAAATCCTCTATGAAAAGTAGTTACAGGAAATTTTACAAAATATTTGACAGAAGTTTTACAACAAATATTTACATTTTTTTACGAACATATTTTTTATCAATTTTTCGAAAACCCTTATCATATATTGAATAATAGGAAAGGAAAAAGGAGTTGCTATGAAAAAAGAAAAATTTATTGTTTCTACTTTTATTTTATTAATTGGAGGATTTTTAACAAAAGCTTTAGGCATGGTCATTAAAATGGTTATGAGTCGTATCATGGGAAGTGAAGGAATTGGGCTTTATATGTTAGTGTTACCAACATTTTCTCTTTTTATCGGATTAGGTCAGTTTGGTTTGCCCATTGCTTTTTCAAAATTAGTCGCGGAAGAAAAAAAGAATAATCGAAATTTGTTTTTTTCTCTTTTTCTTGTTTCCCTTGTCATAAATCTTATTATTATAGGAATCATTTTAATCTTTGGTAAGACATTAGCAGTGAACTTGCTTCACGAAAAACGAGCAACGATGCCTATTCTAGCGATGAGTGTAGTGATTCCTCTCACCAGTTGCTCTGGTATTGTTCGTAGTTATTTTTTTGGCAAACAACAAATGCTTCCGCATGTAGTATCGAACTGTTTTGAAGATATTGTTCGTCTTGCTCTAATTGTTTTTGTTTTACCATCTTTTTTAAACAAAGGCTTAGAAGTAGCTGTTACAATTGTTATTTTAACAAACATTATCAGTGAATTATCCTCGATTTTAATTTTATTCTTCTTTCTTCCTAAAAACTTACAGCTTCACCGCTCAGACTTTACGTTTCGGAAAGATTATGCCAAAGAAGCCATGTATATTAGCATTCCTACAACAGCAAGTCGTTTTATTGGTAGTATTGGTTATTTTCTAGAGCCAATCATTTTAACGAGCACCCTCACTTATTGTGGTTATCCTTCTTATTATATTGTTAATCAATATGGCGTTTTAAGTGGTTTTGTTATGCCCTTATTACTGCTTCCTTCTTTTTTTACTTCTGCTATTTCTCAAGCCTTATTGCCTGTTCTATCCAAAGCAACTAGTGATGGGAATTATACTTATGCTAAGAAGAAAGTTAAACAAGGTATCTTCTTTTCTCTTTTCATTGGTATACCTATGACGATTCTTTTTCTTTTGATACCCCAATTCTTTTTAAAACTTATTTATCACACCAACCAAGGCACCTCCTATATGCGTTTTTTAGCACCAATTTGTCTTTTTCAATATATCCAGTCTCCTCTTGCTACCACTTTAGATGCTATGGGCAATAGTAATGATAATTTAAAAGCCACAGTCTATGGTACCATCCTCCGAAGTACTCTTTTATTCTTTTTTTCTCTTTTATCAATTGGTTTATGGGGCCTTATTTTCTCTACTAGCATTAATGTGATCTTTACTACTTTTTATAATTTGCATCAAGTAAAAAAAGCCTTCCGCCAAAGGGAAGCTACTTCTTTTGCAAAATCCTAATATATTTATCACCATATTTTTTTTCTTTCCATAAAGAATAATAAGTGGAATCAAAATTCATTTTCTTTAAGTCATCACTCTCTAATACAATCATTCCTCTATCTTTTAATAATTGATAGGAAGCTATGTTCTTTAAGGCTTTTGAAAGATAGTCAGTTTGATAAGGAGGATCGAGAAAAATAAGATCAAAAGAAGCAGAAGAAAATGATGCCAAAGCTTTTTGATAATCCTCTCTAATGACGGTTCCCTTTGAATCAATCGTTAAACTTTTTAAATTTTCTTTCACGGTTTGGCAAGCTTCTTTATTATGATCAACAAACACGACCTGTCTTGCTCCTTCACTCAGAGCCTCAATGCCAAGATTTCCACTTCCAGCAAAAAGATCAAGGCAACAACTTCCTTCTAAATAGGGTTGAAGCATAGCAAATAAGGATTCTTTTACTCGATCCATCGTAGGTCTAGTTCCTTTTAACTCAAACCCTTTCAATACTCTCCCCCTATATTGACCACTAATCACTCTCACAATTCTTCTCTCCCTTTAATCGTTTCCACTCTTGATTACATTCTAAAATCAAAAAATTCACTTCATTCTCTAATCTTTTATATTCTCGAAAGGCAGAAAAAGTAAAAAGACGCACTTTCTCCTCTTCTGAAAAAGTTTTCTTATATTTTTTTAAACTTGCTTGAAAGGAATCATCTTCCCGTAATATTTCTAATTCTTTTTTTAACTTTTTAGCAAGATCGAACCCTTTTATTTTATCTAATAAAATCTGATACTCTTCCATAATTTCTTGCAATTTCATCACCACTTCTATTATGAAATTTTTTTTTCTTCTTGTCAAATAAAAGAAAGTTAACTATAATAAAAAAACAAACAAAGGAGAATCACATATGACCATAGAGGAAAAAGAAACAATTCATGATCTTTACCAATTAGAATGTTTCAATTGGCAGGAGCGACAAAAAGGAAAAAAGGAAAATGTCCAAATGATAGAGGAAATCTTAGAGAAAGAATATCAAAAATTGCCAAAGAACGATCCTCTTACAACAGCTAATTATATGGCCTTTACTTACTTGCAGAAAGATAGCGGCCCTACAGAAACAAAAATTATCCATCAACAAGAGGATAATCTGCCAGCGAAAAGAATGTTATTACAATACTTGAAGAAAAATTTAACCCAAGAAAATATTTTATCCCTTCCTTCTAAAGTTTTTAATACCGCTTTTCAAAACTTCGAAAAAGAAAATTATATTCCTGTTTTTCTTTTTACGGAAAAACATTTTGCTAACATGTCTTATGTACTTGATCATGCAGAGCTTTTTCTTGGCATGCTAACAGATGAAAAAAGGATGATCTCCCCTTCTTTTTATCAAAAGATCAAAGATTCTTTTCTTTATCTTTATCCGGAGCTAGAGAAAGAGGAAAAAAGATATTCCTTCACCACTCAAAATGGAATTTTGTTGGCCAGTCGTTATCATGGATTCAACCTAATGGTAGAAAACGATTTTTTAAAAGAAAATGGAGAGGTCATGCTGATGAAAGAAGCCTTTGAAGCAGCAATCGATGAAGTCTTAAGATGGGAAAATAAATACCACACGGAAGAAGAAGGAAAACAAAAATGGAACGTAACTTCTATCTATTTAGATAGTTTCCTGAAGCCTTTATCCTTAACTCAAACCTATAAAGTGCATCAAAAATATCAGGAACATCTCTATCATTTTCATAAAGAAGGGGGCTTTAGAAAAGAGCCAAATTTCAGTCAACAAAGAATTGATTGGTTATTTCAAAAGAACTTCCAAGAAAAAAAGTCTTTAACGTATCACATCTAACAACGTTTTCATCATACCAAGGGTTCGTGAAACATTTTCAATCCTATCTTCCGTTGTTAACTTATACTTCTTTTTCATCTCTTCTTCCATGATTTTAAGCATACTAGGATCTCGGTTAAGTGCTTTATACCAATAAGAATTTTCTCGTAAATACTGATACAAATAAGGATTTTTATGAACAGCTAACTGTGTTTCTATCTGCATTTAATCCTCATAATATTTATGAATCGGACGTTCTTCATAAGGAGAAGGCGTCTTTTCCTCTTTGTTGCTTAATTCTTGCAAAATTCCAATGGCCTTTTGAAGTCCAGTAATACCCTTTTGTAACGTATGCAAATCAATATTTTTAACTAATTCCATCAACACCGAAAAAGAAGAAAGAGAAGTTTTTGAATGAGAAGAAGATGGAGAAGATAGCATCTCTTGCCAAACGGTAGCATTTTCTCCATAAAGATCATAGGTTTCATATAGTTTTTGCCAGGTAGTAGAACCTTTTAATACGAGCTGGGATAATTCAGGCTTTTCTCTTACAAATTTTTTAAACGCTTCTTTTGACATTTTTCTCACCTATTTCATTTTATGAAGAAAGATAAAAAAAGATACACAAATGTATCTTTTTAAGCTTGTTTTTTCAAATAAGTAATCTCTTTTTCCACTGGTTTTTCTTCCCGAGTTTCAAAAGAAAATCTAGCATCTTTTTGATTTAATTTTTCTTGAAAATTCTGATCTATTACCCAACGATTCATCACTTCATCGGAAAAAGAGAAATTTCCCTGTTCAAATACTTGACTCATAATCTGTGGGTATGGATCAAAGCCAGCTTTTTCTAGAGTATCATAAAGTTTCAATACCCAAAGGGAAGCCATAGAAGGATCCGCTTGTAATTCAGGAGATTGTTGGAATACTTTCCCATCCAAAGACGTATCCTTAAAGAAAGCAAGACGTTGCAATGATTCATCTTTTTTTATGCTATCTTTAAAATCAAAACGAAGTAAGTTTTGGCCTTCGATCTCTGTAATTCCTGTAGCAAAAAGAAGATCTCCTTTTAAGGACTCATCTGCATAAAGATTAAATAAAGTTGCACTAATACTTCCATCTTCTGCAAGAGATTTTAAACGTTCAAGATTCACATCAATAACATTTGCCTCACCCTTTTGTTTGTCGAATAAAGCTAACTTCAAAAAGAAATCTTTTTCCATATAAATGCGATTTTCAAAAGCGTTTTTCCCATTTAAAGGACGAATCCCACTCATGTCATCCATCATACGGTTTAAAGCTAAAGATTCTTTAAAAGTAAATACAATAGGCGCTTCTTTCCTTTGCAATCTAATCCCTCCTTTCGAATAGCGCTTCTAATTATACTACAAAAGTCGCCACTTTGCAAGTGTAACAGAAGCACGTGTCGAAATTTGTCGAATTTTGTCGAACTAGGAATTATTTTTCTTCGGCCTGTAAAACAGCAAGAAAAGCTTCTTGTGGAACTTCTACACTACCAATTTGTTTCATACGTTTTTTGCCTTCTTTTTGTTTTTCCAAAAGTTTTTTCTTTCTCGTAATATCGCCACCATAGCATTTTGCTAACACATTTTTTCTTAAAGCTTTAATATCTGTGCGCGCAATGATTTTGCTACCAATACTTGCTTGAATCGGAATTTCAAAAAGTTGACGTGGAATTACTTCTCTTAATTTTTCAACAATCGCTTTGCCCCGTTTATAAGCAAAATCTTTATGAACAATTGTACTAAGAGCATCCACTACTTCCCCATTTAATAAAATATCAAGTTTTACCAAATCACTTGGATAATAACCAATCACTTCATAATCAAAAGAAGCATAACCACGAGTAATTGATTTCATCCGATCAAAAAAGTCATAGACAATTTCTGCTAACGGAAGTTGATAATCTAGGCACACGCGAAGGGAATCTAAATAAGCCATATTTAAGAAAGTTCCCCGTTTTTCTTGCGCCAACTCCATAATTGAACCAATATAATCTTTAGGCGTATAAATATGAACTTTTACAAAAGGCTCTTTGATTTCTTTGATTAAAGTACGATCCGGAAGTTTATTAGGCGCATCAACCATTACCGTAGTACCATCGTTTTGCAAGACTTCGTAAACAACGGAAGGAGAAGTTGCGATTAAATCAATGCCAAACTCTCTTTTGATCCTTTCAATCGTAACGTCCATATGTAAAAGGCCTAAAAAGCCACAACGAAAACCAAAGCCTAAGGCAAGAGAAGTTTCTGGTTCAAAGGTTAAGGCTGCATCGTTTAATTTTAATTTGGATAAAGCTTCTCTTAGAGCCTCAAAGGCACTAGTTTCCAAAGGGAAAAGACCACAATAAACCACGCTTTTCATCGGTTTGTAACCCGGCAAAGGTTCCACTTCTTTAGTATCTATTTTCGTAATCGTATCTCCCACATGGACATCTTCAATACTCTTAATCGAAGCATATAAATAACCCACTTCACCTGTACTCAATTCTTTTCGCTCTTCTTCTTTTGGGGTGTTGACAAGAATCGCTAATACTTCATAACTTGCCTTGGTATCAAGCATATAAATGGTATCCCCCACTTTAATATTACCATCGACCACTCGCACTGCCGTTAAAACGCCACGATAAGAATCAAAAATACTATCGAAAATCAAAGCTCTTAAAGGAGCATTCTCTTTTCCTTTGGGTGATGGAACCTTTTTGACAATGGCCTCTAACAAGGTCTCAATTCCTTCTCCTGTTTTGGCACTTACTTTTAAAATATCTTCTTGATCAAAACCCAAATTCATTAATTCTTCTTCCACTTTAGGGACATCGGCATTGGGAAGATCAATTTTATTAATCACCGGTAAAACCGTCAAATGATTGTCCAAAGCTAAATAAAGATTTGCGAGTGTTTGCGCTTCAATTCCTTGCGCAGCATCGACTACTAACAAAGCACCTTCACAAGAAGCAAGACTACGACTCACCTCATAACTGAAATCAACATGCCCTGGTGTATCAATTAAATGAAAAAGATAATCTTCATTTTCATAATGATAATTTAAGGAAATAGCATTTAATTTAATGGTAATTCCACGCTCTCGTTCGATATCCATAGAATCAAGGACTTGGTCCCGCATCTCTCGTTTTGTTAAAGCTCCTGTTTGTTCAATAATACGATCTGCTAAGGTACTTTTCCCATGATCAATATGAGCAATAATGGAAAAGTTTCGAATATTTTCTTGTCTCATTTCACTTCACCACTATTACTATATCATAGTTTTCTGCATTTAGGAACTTGTAACTGCTTCTCCTAACATATCGAAAAGGCTATCCATCGCTTGATTAAAAAGATTGGATATTCCTGAAGAAATACCCAACACTGCGTCCGAAAAAATATTTCGATAATCTTTCTTTCTTTGATTTAGATAATCATTCATACTAACATCTTTTCCTGCTTCTACATCAGCTTCAAATTCTTTAATCTCCCTCTCGGTTAACATATTTTTGCGATTTTGACTATATTCGTTATAACCAGATAACTGCATAAAATAAAGAATCAAAAAAAGAAAAAGAAAAATCAAAACGACTACCCTCGTTACCCCACTTTTAGTTATTTTCATCTTTCATCGCCTCACTTAATACCTCACTAAATAATATGACACTACGATAGACTTCATCAATGGTATTTTCGGGCCCTCCCATTTCCACTAAAATAACCCTAGGAGAAAAATCTTGATTATAAACTCCATTGACTCCTTCTCCTTCCTTTTTATAGATACCCTTACTAATACCAGGCAATTTCTCATTTAATTTTTGATCCAATACTTCCGTAAAAGCCAAGTTGGCAGGATAAGTCGGATTTTCTAGCCCTACAATAAATAAAATTTTTGCATAAGAGACACCATCTACCGTCAAAGTTGTCTTATCATAAGTAATAGAATCTCGATGCATATCAACAAAGTAAGTTAAAGACGGATATTCTTCCTTCGCTTGTTCCATCATCGCTCGTGTTACTTGATAACTTCCAGCATAGTTTAACCCCATGGCATTTCGTAAACGAACCACACTATCCTCCTCTACCAATACTTGATACCCATCTTTTTCTAGCTCCTCTTGCAAGATATAACTGGCCATCATAACATTGGGCTCTACACTATATTCCAAAAAAGATGTTGCCCGATATTCCTCCGTTTGATGGGTATTGTAAATGTAAACGGTTGGCTTCGATCGATCTTTCTCGGGATAAGGATTCGAAACCAAATGCTCATTTTTTTCTTCTTCTTTTTGTTCCTCCCCTATTAACCCTTTATAATGAGCATTTAATAAGGAAACAGGATTTGTAAGATCCAACTGAATAATCTTGGTCATCAGCTTATGAAAATAACTAAAAGATGATGATGAATTTTTCAAAAAAACATTTTGGTTTTCCAAAAGAAAACGCAAGAAGTCTTCATTAGAACGATTCAATTCTATTCTAGATAAAAAACGAATAGTGAAAAAACAAGAGAAGAAGAACAACGCCAAAAAGAATCCTCGACGGAAGATTTTACGTTTTGATTTTGATTTTTTGGCTACAAATTTTTTCTTCATTCGAATCATCCTTTTCTAAAGTATAAAAGAAAAGGACACAAAAACATGTCGAATTAAAGATGATGTAAAACTTTATTTAAAACTGTAGAAAGTAAACAACTTAATTTCTCTATGACAAAATCAATTTCTTTTGGGGTTACCATCAAATTATAGCCAATGGGAGTCAGTACTTCAGAGATAAACTTTTTGGTTTCTTCTTCGGTCAAAGTACCAAGCAATCCCATCATTTTTTCTTTTTCTTCTTGACTTAATTGATCTGTTTGCTTTTGATAATCCCGAGGTCCAAAGGTTTGCAATTTAAAAGATGGTTTCTTATGGTTTTCTTTTTCATAACTAAAATGTTTCACCATATATTGAAACGTATTACTCACAATGGTAACCGCATCTACAACGGTTGGAACTCCAATCGCATAAACAGGGACTTGTAAGGTTTCGAAGGACAACTCTGCCCGACTATTTCCAATGCCACTTCCCGGGTGAATTCCCGTATTGGTAAGTTGAATGGTATGATTGACCCGCTCAATCGAAGAAGCAGCCAAAGCATCAATTACAATCATAAAATCTGGTTTTACTTTTTCGATAATTCCCTCTAAAACCTCTTTTGTTTCAATGCCAGTCGTGCCAAATACACCCGGAGCAAAGGAAGAAACAGAACGATATTTCGGATCAACATCAAGCCCTATGGTAAATAAATGCCGTGTTACAATCACATGATCAACCGTTAAAGGCCCTAGGGCATCTGGAGTTGCTTTTCGATTTCCTAATCCCACGACAAGGCAACTGGCTTTTTCCCCTATCTCTTCCTGGTCTAAAAATTTTTGAAAATATTTTTGAAAAGTTTCTAATAAGGTTTGATAATTTTTTTCATCCGTAATATCCGAAAAATATAAGGTTTGATAAAAACCAGGTTTCTTACCGATCTTAGAAGCAGCTTCGAAAGAAAGAGATATTGTTTCAATGGTAATGCCATTTTCTTCTGTTTTCTCTCTGGTGCAACCTTCCAAAGGATTTTCTTGATCTAATACTTCACTCATTAAATCCGTCCGAATCTTATACTTTGCTAAATCAATTTCATGTTTCATTGTTAAATCACCTATTTTTAATATAACCAAAGAAGAAATTTTTATTATTTTTCTCTTGTCTTCTAGGCGTTTTTTTAGAAAACAATTGCTTTTTCTCCGCTTTTTTGGTAGAATTAGGTTGTTTACAAAAAGTGAGGTGAAAACATGCCAAATATTAAAAGTGCGAAAAAAAGAGTACGCAGTAATGCAAAGAAAAAAGAAGTAAATACCTTTGTTACCTCTAGCATGAGAACCGCAGTAAAAAACTGTGAAAAAGCCGTAAAAGCAGGAAACAAAGAAGAAGCTAGCAAAACACTAAATATTGCATTACAAAGAGTGGATAAAGCTTGTACTAGTGGATTAGTTCACAAGAACAAAGCAGCACGTTTAAAATCAAGATTAACAAAAGCAGTTAATGCCGTAGAATAAGAAAAAGAAATGTGGATTGTGTACACGCACATTTCTTTTTTTATGCCAAACGATCAAGGGTTATTTCTCCTAACAGACCATTACGAATGTCTTGCAATAAAATATTATATACTTTCTCATAATCAGTGATACCACCTTTCGAAAGAGCCCCCCGCTTTTTAGCGATCTGATCCAGTATTTCAAGATTATCCATCCCCCCCTCTACCGAAAAGCCATACCGCTTTTCCAAATAACTAGGATAATATTTTTTCAAAAAATCTAAAGCATAAAATACTAAATCTTCTTTATTGACAATCTCTTCTTTGATAGAAGAAAGCAAAGCTAAATTCTTGGCATAATCTTGATTCTCTAACTTTGGCCATAAAATACCAGGAGTATCTAAAAGCTCAATATCTTTGTTTAGGCGAATCCAACCTAAATTTTTGGTAACCCCTGGCCGATTTCCAACCGAAGCCGCCTTTTTTCCAGCTAAGCGATTAATAAGAGTACTTTTACCAACATTAGGAACCCCTACAATCAAGGCCCGTAAAGTTCGAGGCTTCAATCCCTTTTCTTTTCGCTTTTCATTTTCTTCTTTTAATATATTCTCACTTAAACAAATAATTTCCGAAACATTTTTTCCAGTCATAAGATCAACCGCTACTACAAAATAACCTTTCTTTTCATAGTATGAGATCATAGAATCCGTTACCTTTTTATCACAAAGATCATACTTTGTCATAATTAGAATTCTAGGTTTGTTTTTAATCAAAGCATCCAAATCAACAATCTTAGAAGAAAGAGGCATTCTAGCATCCACCACTTCATAAACAATATCAATTAAATTAAGCTTCTCTCTTATCTTCCGTCTTGTTTTGGCCATATGGCCAGGGAACCATTGAATTTGCTTGCCATGATTCATTTTTATCACTTCCTTTTCAAAATAGTTTTTTTTGACTTAATATATTATGTTTGCTATCACATGTAAATTTCAAATCAATATGTGATTGATTATATAATTTTAATAATTGAATACTCGGAAAAATCTTAGAATAGTTTAATGCATCTTGTACTGGGTACCACATACTATCATTCTCAGAAAAAGATTGTGGTGTTCCTTCATAAGCTGAAGAGATAAATAATTTAAAATCAAATATTCTTTCTGGATATTCTACCACCAAATTTCCTATTGGACACAAATTTTTAATTAATATCCCCGTTTCTTCCTTAAATTCTCTAACTGCTGCTTCTTTTGCATTTTCATTATCTTCAATTTTCCCTCCAGGAATATCTAAATATCCATTTTGATAAACATCATTACTCTTATATTTGATAACAATTACTTTATTATCTTTTATTAAAAAAACGCGAACTGCATGTCTAATCGGTTTCATTATTACCTCCGGTATTCTTCTTCATATTTTCAAGCAAAATATCAAAATCAGATTTATATAATTTATCTTGTTTCACTCTATATTTTTCAAATTCGGTTAATGCTTTATCACAAGCTATCTCATGTGAAATCTTTCCAGCATCTTTTAAAACATCTAAATCATCAGCCAGTAAAAACTTATCAATTCGATTAGACCAATCTTCCATTGTCATTGGAATATGTCTTTTAGCTCTAGCTTCTGCCAAATCTAAAAATGCCGAAACTATCAGTTCTAAACTTTCTAACTCTTCCTTGCTTAAATAATTTTTTGCTATTACTACATCAGTTTCTATAATTTTTCCATTAGGAGAATTCTTCCAATTTGTAAGTCCCATATGCTCTTTCTTTGCATCTGCTCTATTGTATATAATTTCTGCTGCAGTTTGATGAGATACTGCATAATGCATTTTATTTTGTACTTTCTTAAAAAATTTAATTGTAATAGGAGATTTAGAATCATAGTCTACACTAGTCGCATAAATATCAGTGATTTTTTGATAGAATCTTCTTTCAGATAACCTTATTTCTCTAATCTCTGCAAGTAAAGAATCATAATAATCTTCATCAAAGAAAGCACCATTTGCCATTCTCTTTTTATCAATAATATAACCTTTTTTTGAAAATTCTTTTAAAATATGAGTAGCCCATCTTCTAAATTGAATTGCTCTATCAGAATTGACCCTATATCCAACAGAAATAACAGCATCTAAATTATAGTATAGTATCTTTCTTTTTACTTCCCTATTTCCTTCTTTTTGAACTACCGAGAATTCCTCGGCAGTTGAATTTCGATCAAGTTCATAATCATTATATATATTCTTTAAATGCAATGAAATATTGTCCGTAGTACAGTTATACAATTCACTCATAGCCTTTTGAGTTAACCATAAATCACCGGCTTCAAATCTAACTTGAACCCCTTTATCATGTGTTTGTCTTTCAAATATTAAAAACTCCGCACTACTACTTCTAATCATTAAATCTTTTACCATCATATCATCTCCTCTCTTTACAGAATTATAATAATCTTTAAGCAGGGTTTACCATGCGGTATCAACTAAAAATTTTTACCCTATTTTTTAATAAAATTTACTTATTTAGTTCATTTTTGCAGTTTATTTGAAAAAATGTGCAAGATTTAAAATCTTACAATCCCTTTATTTATAAGGGTTTCTTGGAGGGGTTGAATAAATCGGTATCAACCAATTAATTGGATTATTGTTCATTTTCATCACTTCCTCATAAATCTATTATATTATATCATGTTTTTCCCCAAAGAAAAAAGTAGATACAAATCTACTCGATAAATTGTAATTTGTCTTTATTTTTGTATTTCATTAGCTATCTTATCTAAACTAGAAAAATCAATAAAATTAACCTTTTTGTTATAAGTTTCTATCATTGCTCTATCTTCAGCTGTTTGCTTTTCATTTGGTAAATTCTTAACTGCATTATAAAGCAATTTCATCATA
>DVKE01000023.1 GCA_018716225.1 Candidatus Onthousia faecigallinarum
TTCAACACCAAATTTTAAAAAAATAATCACTTTTGGTGTTTTTAGTCGTGGGGGTAAACTACAATTTCAAGCAAAAACACCACTTTTTTAAGAAATTTGCAAAAACTACTTGTAAAAACTTAGAAAGTCACTAATAAAATTAAAAATACAACTTCCAAAAGGAAATTACTTTGTACTTTCTTCCTCACACTCTTTTCCTTTTTAAAAAAGACATTTATCTTTTGATAAACATCTCTTATCACCTCAGTTAAAATTTTGGACTTAAGGTAAGGGTAATGGACATACCTGAAGTAATTGGCGTATCTTTCGCCAAACTTTGCCCTGTAACATACCCCGTTCCTTCCGTAGTAACACTAAGTCCTAGTAACTTCAAAAGAGCTTCTGCTTGTTTACTAGATAATCCTGTAACATCAGGCACTGTCTTATTTCGATCATTTGTAATTAAAAAGATAGTATCACCCGTCGTAACGGTTTCTCCTTTATTGGGATATTGACTAATAATTTTATCTCCAGAACCATAAGTTTGAACCGTTAACCCCTTGCTTTCCAAACCACTTTTTGCTTGATCTGTTTTTTGATTTACATAAGAATCTAAAGTATAAGTCGTAAGATCTTCAACCGCTACTTCAGCAGGATCATTTCCATAATATTTACTAATATTAACAACAATTTCTTTGACGGCTTCCCAGATCACTTTTTGGTTTCCTCCCGCTGGTCTTTTTACCGAAGCATAAATAATAACTTCGGGATCATCTTTTGGATAAATTCCCGCAAAAGAAGAAATAATGTCACTCGCTCCTGTTAAGTATCCACCTCCAGATTCATCTGCAATCTGAGCTGTTCCTGTTTTACCAATTAAATTATAACCATCAAGACGATAACCTGCACCAGTATTACCAGCTCCATTTACCGTCTCCCACATTAAGTCCTTCATTTTATTAACCGTTGTCTCACTTGCAACAGTATCAACTTCTGTCCTTTCTCCTTGATAAACAACCTCATTGGTATCAGGATCCACAATTTTATCCACTAAATAAGGTTTTAACATAACCCCATTATTGGTAAGAGCTGTTAATGCCTGAATATTTTGAACAGGAGTGGTTGTAATACCTTGTCCAAATCCCGCATTAAAAATCTCCGTTTCATACTTAAAATCAATTTCTCCTGTCGCTTCATTTGGTAATTCAATACCAGTTTTTTGTCCAAATCCTAACTTTTCAAAATAGTTTCTTAACATCGAAGCACTCATATGCCGAGCAATTAAATTAATAACTCCTACGTTACTAGATAAAGCAAAGCCACGATCAAAAGTAATATCTCCCCAACCAGCTCGATTCCAGTCACCAATTACTGTTCCATCAGAGGTAGTATAAGTACCCGAATGATAAGTTTCTGATCCATTGTAAACCCCATTTTCCATCGCTGCCATATAAGTAAAGATCTTCATGGTAGAACCAGGCTCATAAGGAAGTGCCACATTTAAATCAAGATAATTCGTAATATTTCTTACATTAGGATCAAAAGAAGGAGAATCACTTGCTGCTAATATCGCTCCCGTTTTCGCATCTGCAATCATAATGGTGAACCATTCATAATCATAATTCGCTTCTGCTTTATCTAAAGCCTGTTCTACAAAAAACTGAATATTATTGTTAATGGTTAGATAAATATCTTTCCCATCTACCGCTTCCTCACTAATTTCTTTCGTTCCGGCAATTTTATAACCTTTTAAATCTTTTTGATAAGTTGTATAACCATCTTTTCCTTTTAAAGTACTATCATAATACTTCTCAATTCCCATTTCTCCTACCATAGTAGTTTCTTCTTCTCCATCGCTTCCTACCTCAGTATCTTCCTTCGCATAACCAATGGTATAAGATAGGAAATCTCCTTTCGGATAATAACGCTTCGAACTCTCTTCAAAATCCAACCCCGGCAAGTTCAAAGCTTCAATTTTTTCTTTTGTCAATTCGGTCAAACCATTCCCTGCTGTTCCAAATTCGGTTTGATAAAGTCCTTCTTTATTTAAATAACCTAAAATTTCCTCTTTACTAATTCCAAGAATCGGAGCCAAAAGCTCTGCTGTTTTTTCTTTATCAACGACATGTTGCGGATTGTTTTCATCGGTTGTTCTAGAAGGAGATAAATAAGCGATTAACTTATAAGAAGAAACATTTTGCGCTAACACTTCTCCCTCTACCGTATAAATATTGCCACGTTCTGCCTTGATAATATCTGTTTTCGTCGTTCTTTTTGCCGCTAATGCTTGTAAATTTGTCCCATCCACTTCCTTACTCAAAGAAAGCTGAAAAATTCGACCAATAATAACGGCAAACAAAAAAAGAGCCACTAAGATCAATAGCTTATTTAATTTAACTTCATTTCTTGGCTTCTTTTTCTTTTTCAAATATATCACGTCCTAATTCTCATCTACTGTTTTAATGTTATCATTATTATAACTCAAACCTTCTTCTTCTGCAATCTCTTCTATTTTATCAAGAGAAGCTAACTCATTAATTTTCATAGATAAGCTTTCATTCGTTTTTGTTTGTTCTTTAATTTCTTTCTTTACTTTTTCTACTTCAAAGTTTATTTGAGAAAGAGTCGCTTGAGAGAAAACGATAGTAACAGGAGCACTAATCGCTAGTACAATCGCAAACGTATAAATAAGACGTTCAAATTTACTCATTTTAACTCTTTTTTTCACTTGTCTTCTTTTATGCATCGTTTTCCCTCCTCTTCTTTATTTTATTTTTTCAATCACTCTTAAGGTAGCACTCCTTGATCGATGATTCTTCTCCTCTTCTTCTTTACTCGGCCGGATTCCTTTTCTTGTAATCAAACGAAAATCTGGAAGATGGTCGCTAGGAACATTCGGAAGACCTTTTGAAATAGCATCTATACTACACACCTTGTTAAATAATTGCTTTACCATACGATCTTCTAACGAATGAAAAGTAATAACCGCAATTCTACCTCCTATTTTTACCATACTAAGAGCATCCTTTAAGGAAGTTTCTAAAACCGAAAGTTCTTGATTTACTTCAATCCGTAAAGCTTGAAAAATCTGTTTTGCCGGATGCTTTTTCAATCTTTCTTTGATCGGGACAGTTTCTTTAATAATCTCTACTAATTCTAAAGTGGAATTAATTTCTTTTTGACCTCGATGTTTGATAATACTTTTCGCTATCGAGGGAGCAAATTTACTTTCTCCATATTGCCTAAAAATACGAGTTAATTCTTTTTCACTATAGGTATTTACAATATCTTTGGCACTTCGTGGATTATCTTGATCCATTCGCATATCCAAAGGAGCATCCTTATGATAACTAAAACCTCTATAATCTTCATCTAACTGAGGACTGGATACTCCAAGGTCATACAAAATAGCATCCACCTCTTCGATTCCTTCTTCTTTTAATATTGGTTTCGCATACACAAAATTGGAATCAAAGATTTTGAAATTATTTCCTATGGTCTTTAATTTCTCTCGACTAAAGGAAAGTGCTTCTTCGTCTTGGTCAAAGGCGAACAGGTAACCCTTTTTTATTCTTTTTAAAATTTGACTACTATGTCCAGCAAAACCCAAGGTCATATCAACAACAATGCTATCTTCTTTTAAGTTTAAAGAAGAAATAGCCTCTTCTAATAAGACACTCTCATGCATGATAATCACCTTCTTGAAATAATCCCTCGGCAATATCAGACATTTCATCCATAGCAGAACCCATAAACTGATCCCACGCTTCTTGATCCCAAATTTCCAATCTTTCTCCAACTCCCACGATCATACAATCTTTTTTTAAGTTGGCATAGGAAATCAACGAAGCTGGAAGAAGAGCTCTTCCCTGCTTGTCTAGCTCTGCGGCAGTAGCGAAAGAAAAGAAAAACCTTGAAAATCTTCTAGCATCTTTTTTGGTAAAAGGTAAGGTCTCTAGCCGTTCGGCAATCGAAGAGAAAGTACTCTTTGGATAAACATAAATACAATTCTCGATTCCACGCGTTAAAACAAAAGTCGATCCTAATTGTTCTCGATATTTTGAAGGAATGATTAACCTTCCTTTTTCATCAATCGTATGATGGTATTGTCCTAGAAACATATGAATCCCCCACTCTGCTCCACTTTTTACCACTGCTTAATTATATATTACACACAATTTCCATTTTTGTAAACGTAATATCCTTTTTTTCAAAAGACAAAATGTGATAATTTACACAAAAATTGTCAAGAGAAAAGTCAAAAAAAAGAAAAGCTTAACACTTTTCTTGTCAACTTACTTTTATTCTCCAACCGGATAAACAGACACTTGCTTCTTATCTCTTCCAAGACGTTCAAATTTAACAATTCCATCGATAGTTGCATAAATCGTATCATCATTCCCACGTCTTACATTGGTTCCTGGAAATATCTTTGTTCCTCTTTGACGATAAAGAATGCTTCCAGCTGTAACAAATTCACCATCACTAGCTTTCGCACCCAAACGTCTTCCGATAGAATCACGTCCATTAGCAGTTGAAGTTTGACCCTTTTTATGAGCAAAGAACTGAATATCTAATTCCAATCTTTTCACTTTGACACCCTCCTTACAATATTTTAATATTCTCTTGATATTTCTTTTCTAATTCTTTTAACATTCGTATCATATTATGAATTAAGACATTCGTAACCCGCTTTTGTTTTAATATTTTAATATTAAGTCCCTTCTTACTAACCATATAACTAATGCTCTCTTTATCTAAAGAAAGAATTGCATTTACTGTGGTAATAACAATAGAACTTACGGCACTACAAACAATATCTTTTCCATAATCATCATACATCGCATGCCCTAGAACACTAACACTCTTATAATAGCCATTCTCTTTTTCTATTTTTACTGTAATCATAATTACCCATTAATTTTTGTAATCTTAACCATAGTATATGGCTGTCTATGACCTTGTGTTCTACGGTTTGATCTTGACTTGTTCTTATACTTGAAAATACGGATCTTCTTATTCTTACCATTCTTTACCACCGTACCCTCTACTACAGCTTTTTCTACATAAGGATTTCCTACTTTGCTATCTAGCATAAGTACTTGTTCAAAGCGAACGGAATCATTCACTCCCGCATTTAATTTTTCTACGAAAATCTCATCGCCTTCTTGAACACGATATTGCTTTCCACCTACTTTAATAACTGCGTACATTATTTTACCTCCTTTGTTTTTTTCTTAAGACTCGCTCGGAAGGTACAAGAGAACTTGTTTTTACCTTTTTGATGCGGTTTGAGCATGAGGTTTTTACCTAGTAAAGCTACAAACACTATGATTTTAACACATTTTTGTAAGATCGTCAAATCATTTTTGGCATTTCACCCCATAATTTTCTACCAAAAGAAAGAAAAATACATTTCAAAAAGTATTTTCCTTATCCCTCTAACATGAATATTTCAAGACTATTCCACCCCAATAACATAGGCATTTTCTACCGTACCATCTCCACTAGTAAATCCGTTATTCGTAGTCACATTGATAACTGGACGGACGGCGGTAGCATTGCGCACAGAGTTGTTGTAGAGAGAATCAAACTCACTCCATACAGAAGCATTAACAGTGAAGAAAGCGGCTGGCGTCATACTCCAATACAAATCACCATTGTCCCCTGGATTTAAATAGCCATCATTTAAAGTGCGTTCTACTTCCCCTGCAAAAGCTAACTCATCAGCAGTAATTAAACCTACTTTTAAACGATAACTGCCTCCATAACTTTCACTCGTACTTGGACACTTCAAAGTCGGTGTATTTGCTGTTGAAGTACCTGCTAAAGATTGGCTTAATCTTATCATACTTGCAAACACATTACCTCTACCAAAAGCACTTCCTTCTTGATAACCACTACTATCACTACAGAATCTACCACTTGTTACCATTCTATCATAATTACTCTTTCCTAAGGTATTTTGATACCAAGTATCTACTTCTCTTTTGATAAAACTATCTACTCCATTATCATAAGTATAGCCACTATATTTGGGATCATTAGCCTCTAAATTATATGAAGCTATCCCTACGGCATAGGAAGAAGTCAATTCACTATTACTTGGACTTGCACTTATTCCATTATAAATTAATCTTAAACTACCATCTCCATTCACTCTTACAATTTTCCAATACATCTTATCTCCCGCAGAAGCTAACTTAACAGGAGTACAAGTACTATTTCCATCTTCTAAACAACTTTCTTGACTTTGGTAATAGACACCATAACCATCATATACATAATAATCACTTGTATATTCTCCAAATTGAACATTGTTCGTAGTTATGGCTCCTCGAAAATAATAACTTGTTCCATCTTCATCTTCGGTGGAATATAACCCATTTGTTACATATTCTGGATCTGGATCGGTTGCATAGTCTATATCATCATTTGGATCATATTGGGTACCATTACTGGCATAGTTAAACATATTTTCCTTTTCTTCTTGTAATGGATTGGCAGCTAGAATTGTCTTGGTAGTCTCTGGAACATATTTCTCTCCTGCTAACCCATAAACATTAATACGAACAGAAAAAGTTAATCCTCCTCCATCTCCTTGCGGATTATAATTCTCATCGACATACATTCTTAAACGATA
>DVKE01000024.1 GCA_018716225.1 Candidatus Onthousia faecigallinarum
AAAACACCTTTAAAGTAGGTGTTTAATTCATTTTTGGTAGCCTGTACGGGGTTTGAACCCGTGAATACGAGCTTGAGAGGCGCGCGTGTTAAACCACTTCACCAACAGGCCATAAATAGTTACTACTAAAGACTATCATAAAAAAATGAAAGTTGCAATACTTGCAGGAAATAAAAATATATGATTAGTTACAGTTCAGATGGAACACGATAAAAATTAGGTAGAAAGACGGATCTCGTCTTTTTTTAGTTAAAGTCGGTATTTAAATAATAATAGTAATGTAACAGTTCTTTTTTATACTCTACAATTTTTCCCTCTGGTAACACAAGCATTCTGGTTACGCCTACTTGCTCTACAAAAGATGGATTATGACTCACCATAATTAAAGTACCGGTATAGTTTTTGAAATTCTCACCAATGACCGCTTGCGTTTCCGGATCGAAATGATTGGTCGGTTCGTCCAACAGAATAAGATTGGCTTTCTGTAACAAAATTTTACAGAGAGCAACTCTTGCTTTCTCGCCTGGTGATAGTACTTTTACTTTTTTAAAAACATCATCTCCTGAAAACAAGAAATTTCCTAAAAAAGTTCTTAATTTTTGATCGTTGTAATAAGGATTATCAATGTTTTCTAAAATCGTTTTCTCTTCCTCTAAGATCTCCAATTCTTGGGCATAGTAAGCGATACTAGCATGATAACCATAACGAATTTCTCCTACGGTGGGTTGTAATTGTCCGACCATAAGTTTTAAGAGAGTGGATTTCCCTACTCCATTTTCCCCTACAATTAAAAACTTTTCGCCTCGCATCATTTGAAAAGATAAGTTGTGATATAAATTCTTCTCCCCAAGATAATGAAAAGTCAAATGATTCACTTCCAAAGGAATTTTCCCACTTTTTTCGATCGGTTCTACCGGTATCGTAACGGTCTTATATTGTTCTTCCCTTCCCTCTAAGCTTTCTAATTTTTTCTCTAACATCTTTTTTCTAGATTGCCCTAATCTTTTGAGATTGTGATTGGTTCGAGAAGCACTTTCCGCTCTTTTTACCACTTCCTGTAATTTTTTAATCTCCTTTTCTTGCGCTTCGATTCTCAATTCTTTTTCCATCATTTCATTGGCATACAATCTCTTAAACTCTTGATAAGATCCCTTATAAACCTTTATTTTATGGGTAACTTTATTAATAAACATCGTCTTTGTGGTAACTTGATTTAAAAACTCAACATCATGACTAATGACCAGGATCATTCCATGATAATTTTTTAAATACGTTGTAACAAATTCTTTGGTTTTGGCATCCAAATGGTTGGTCGGTTCATCCAAAAGTAAAATATCTGCCATAGAAAATAAAAGACGCGCAAAAGCAATTTTAGACTTTTGCCCTCCTGATAACTCTCCTATTTTTCTTTCTAATAAATCAAGATCAATCTTCATTTGATCAAGTAAAGTTAAAAGCTCATCTTCGGCGGTATATTGATGAAGAAGATCCAGTTCTCCTTGAATCTTTTCTGCTTGTTTTAATAATTTCTTCTGTTCTGTTTCATCGGCCAAAGAAAGTTTTGTGTAAATTTGATTTAGTTCTTGCTCTAATTGATGAATCGGTCTTGCTTCAAATAAATAATCAAACACCAATTGTTCCTTTTCTTTAAAATCAATTTCTTGTGGTAAATAACCTATTTTTTTATTTTGAAACATCACCTTACCACTATCCAAGTGTTCCTGCTTCAACAAAATCTTAAAAAGGGTAGTCTTTCCTGCTCCATTTACTCCTACTACACCCACTTTATCTTTATCTTCTATTTTAAAACTAGCATCTTCATAAATCACTTCACTCCCAAAGGAAAGATACATGTGTTCCCCTTCCATAAAGGCACCTCCTGTTGTTATTTTTGATACCAAGCACAATCTTTTTCATGGGAATTGATCACCCCTACCGCTTGTAAATAAGAATAAATAATGGTTGTCCCCACAAACTTCATCCCTCTTTTTTTCAAATCATGAGAAATCCGATCCGATAAAGATGATTGAGTTTTTCCCACTTCATAAATCGTCTTCCCATTAGTAAAATGCCATAAATAATGAGAAAAAGAAGAAAATTCCTTTTGAATTTCTAGAAATACACGGGCATTCGTAATAGCGGCTTTGATCTTCAATTTATTTCGAACAATTTCTTTATTCTGTAATAATTCTTCTATTTTTTGATCATCATAACAGCTAATCTTGTGATAATCAAAATCATCAAAAGCCTTCCGAAATGCCTCTCTTTTGTTTAAAATGCATTCCCAAGAAAGCCCTGCTTGAAAAGATTCTAACAACAAAAATTCATACAGTACTTTATCATCATGAACAGCCTTTCCCCACTCTTCATCATGATATTTTACATACAAAGGATTCTTTAAATTAACCCAAGCACAACGTCTCATAACGACCTCCTCGTAGAATTTATAATATTAGTATAGCAGAAAAATAGAAAAGCGGCCATTTCTAGCCGTTTTGTACTTCAATTGGTAGCCTGTACGGGGTTTGAACCCGTGAATACGAGCTTGAGAGGCGCGCGTGTTAAACCACTTCACCAACAGGCCATATCAAATAAGATAAGTTTATTCTAGCACACTTTCGGCATCATGACAAGATCAAAAAAGAACACTTTAAGCAAGTGTTCCCATCGGATCCCAAGGCTTTAATACAATTGGCTCTTCTTCTAAAGCTTTTTTCTCTTCTTCGTTTAAATATTTCTTATGAATGATCACTTGATAGACAAACTTTTCAAACCAAGAAGCACTAGCGACATAATAACCTTTTTTCCCTACTTCGTCTCCCCAACTATTTTCTATTTTAAAACGTTCGATCACTCCATCTTTCATATTTGCTCCTGTAATGACCATCGCATGATTCATGGTACTTTCTAAGGTGTCTAGTCTTTCTTCTTTTGTCATATTGAAATTCATGCCAAAAGCTGTTTCATAATCAAAAGCTAGATCATGGAAAATGCCTTCCTTCCGATCAAAGAACTGATTGCAATCACTACCAAACCAAACCGGTTCTAAATTTTGTAACTGTTTTAAAACAAGCTCTTTCATCCGATCCATTTCTAAATTCAAATAAAGAACCTTTTTTCCCTCAACGACATTGCCTAAATGATCGACCGTAAAAGTTTTCCCAAATGGCTTGTCTTTGGTTGGAGCATGAATCACACTTACAAAATCATTTAAATCAATATCACAATACTCTTGATAAAAAGAAAGTGGAGTTAAAGATTCCATCACATGATATTGATTTTCTTTATCAGTATATTCAAAATCAAACTCTTCTGGCGGTAACCCAAAAGCATTTAATAAAATTGCATAAATTTCTTTTTTGGTTTCTTTCTTTAAAGCTTCAATATTTTCTCTTTTCTCTAAAACATAGCCCGCAAACTGTCTTAATTTCCGGTTAATCAATCGATTTACTTCCGTAGTATGTGAACTTTGATATGTTTCTGGCATAGCCAATTTTGGAACAACTCCATATTTATTGACAATATTGACAAACATATCCCATTGTCCCCCATCTTCTATCCCACCAAGCAAAAAGTGTTGAAGGATTCGATCATCTTTTTCCTTAATATCAAGAGAAGTAATCGTTTCCATAAAATAATTGGCTTTCTCTAATTTATCATAAAAGGAAATATAATTTTGTGATAATTCAAAATCAGGAATATTATATTTTTTGGCCACTTTTTCCCGAATAATATTACAACCGGCAAAAATCCAACATCTACCAGATGCCATTTGATTGGTAACAGGTAAGGTATCAAGATTTAACGAAAAATGAAAATTAATTTTCTTTTCTTCTTCCCCTACTCTAACCGCATCACTGATTTTATTCTTCCCTAAAGCATGTCGTAAAATGGTATTACTCTTTTCACCTTCATATTCCTTTTCCCACTCCTTTAATACTTCTCTATCAATTTTTTTCATCTATATCCCTCTTTCTTTTTTATTATTACTAACTTCTTTTATTTTATACACAAAAAAGTTTTCTAAGAAGCTTTCTCTCGCTGCTCCTTAAAAAACTCAATTCTTTTTTCAATTCCAGAAACTCCTAAAATATTTAAAATATTATACAAGTTAGGCGTTTGCATCTTTCCCGTTACCGCATGGCGAAGCATCTCACAAATATCCCCGACATGGCCTTTATATTGTTCAGGAGACTCTTTATACATTTTAACCGTTGGGGCATATCCTTTTTCTTCTGCTAAGCGTTTAATTTTTTCATACCATTCCTCTTGAGTATCCTCTACGGAAAAGCTTTTCATATATTCTTCTAGCAAAGGAAGATCAACTTCCGCCATATTAATTTTTTGATAAGGATTTTCTTCCTTATAAAACAATTCATCAAACATATAAAAAGATTCTTTCTTTACATCTTGATAAGTAGCGATATCTTTTCTTGGTCGTTTTCCATTCCGTTCAATATCAAGAAAAGCGATCAAACGGTCCTTTTCTTTTTTCATAATAGCGGCAAAAGAAGGACCGTATTTTTCATAATAGCCAAGGGATTCTTGGTAAAGATCAACCGCAGATAATCTTGAAAAGTAAGTGCGGCAAATATTATTTAATTTTTCCATATCAAAAAGCGTTCCACCAGTTGGCATTTTCTTAAAAGAAAAAGTAAAATCAGAAATTGTTTTGTCTTTGTTTTGTAAATACCACTCTTCAAAATTGGTATTGGCAAGAGTTGCTAAATAAAGGCGAACGCCTTCTACGGGAATCCCAGCTTCTTGATAATAACCTACTGAAAATTCAGGATCTTTTCTTTTGCTAAGTTTTCTTATCTTACCATCTTCTTTTTTGGTAAGAGGCGCAATATGAGCATATTTACAAGGTTTAAACCCTAATAATTGGTTAAGTTGTAAATGCTTTGGAAAGCTAGGTATCCATTCATCTCCTCGGATAACATGGGTGGTTCTCATTAAATGATCATCCACAACATGGGCAAAGTGATAGGTAGGAATACCATCTTTCTTTAATAAAACTTCATCGATCACATTCTCTGGTAAGGTAATATCTCCTTTGATCAAATCATGTAAGACAATTTCTTTATGCATATCACCAGGAGACTTCATACGAATTACATAAGGATCGTGATTTTTCAAATGTTCTTTCACTTCTTCCAAAGACAAATTACGATCCACGGCATAATGGCCATAAATACCAATCATTTCTTTCCGAAGTTCTTGACCTTCTCGAATCTCGCTAATTTCTTCTTCACTCATAAAACAAGGATAAGCTTTGCCTTCTTCCACCAAGCGTTTAGCATAAGCCTGATAAATTTCTTTCCGTTCACTTTGAATATAAGGACCATAATTACCACCCTTAGAATAGCCCTCATCATAAGTAATATGAAAGTGAGCCAAGGCATTTAAAATAAGATCTTTTGCTCCTTCCACCTCTCTTTTACTATCAGTATCTTCAATTCGAAGATAAAAAATACCCCCTGATTGTTTTGCTAAACAAGAACTAATGAAAGCTCCATAAAGATTCCCAATATGCATAAATCCTGTTGGAGAAGGACCAAAACGCGTCACAAAAGCTCCTTCTTTTAACTCTCTAGCAGGGTACTTCTTCTCCAATTCCTCTGGGGTAAGAGAAACATCTTTAAATAATAGTTCTGCTAATTCTTTGTTCATAAATCAAAACCTCCATTTCAAAGTTCACTTTATAACTTTTATAATAAAAACCCTTATCAAATAAGGGTAAAATTTCATTTGGCTGCCCCAGTTAGATTCGAACTAACGCGTGATGCGGTCAGAGCGCATTGCCTTACCACTTGGCTATGGGGCAATCTACGTGTTCATCATAACACACATTTCATCCCTTTTCAAGGAAGCAAAGAGCCTATTTGAAAGCTCTTTTAAAGCGGAAACGAAAGAAATCCTTAAAAGCAGCCCTTTTATCACAAAAAGTAATTAACCAACCACTCCGATATCTTGGCGGTCTTGTCAAAGGAAACATATGACTCCTGATATCATCGGAGATCTCTTTATCTTCTAATTCAGGAAAGAATTTTACATAATTTTCTGCTGCTTCAAAGCCATGAGAAGTACTATGAGGCTCCTTCCATTTCTTTTGTTTAATCTCTTTGTAATAAGACTCTTCCAAAGGATTGTTTTCCGTTGGTTTTTTCCAAAGATAAGGAGAAAAGTCATGAAGAAGCCCTGCAATGGCACACTTTCTTGAATCCACCTTTTTCCAAGAGTAAGAAATGGTAAAAGCATCATAACTCACTAAAACCGAATGTTCAAACACATTACTATGCCGATGTTGCGGAAAATATACCCTCTTTTGAAATTCAGGATCTTCAATAATATCTTTTACCACAGCATACCATTCTTCAAAATACAAATCTCCTGTCATCTTTTTTATTTCTTCTTTATTCATATTTGATTTCTTTTCATCCCTTTACTACATATACTTTTGCATTGATTTCATCATTTGATTTACTTGCTTTTGGCTAGGCTTTCTACCCATCTGTGTCATTAAAGCTTTAATCATTTCCTCATTAATCGGAGGATTTTTTTGCATATATTTTTTTGTAACATGGCGCGAAATTAAAAATCCCACCACAATACCAATAATAAGTCCTACTACCACTAATAAAATATCGTGTAACATCTCTTCATCTCCTCACTAGTATTTTACTAGAAAAGAGCCTTTTAGACAAGTAATTTTCGCATTTCTAAGAAGAAATAATCTTGATTTTTAAAATCACATGCAAAATAATTGTTGTTTAACGTGTTTAATTGCTCTAAAAAGAAAGAATCATAATAATTTGTTTTCACTTTCAAAAAAGCTCTTCTTACTTCTAAAGTACTAATCTCATCATGAGCAGGATTATTATAGTAATGAATATTTCCCGTTTTACTATAAGGAACACTTTGATGAAACTTAACAAAGAAATATTGATCAAACTTTTCTTTATTAATTTTCTTCGTCAATTGCCGAAAAAGACTATAACCATACTGTAACTCTTCTTTTTTTAAATAATAAATTTGTTCAAAAATACGATAGAGCATCGAAGGCTTTGCTTCATACAATTGCTTAAACTCATCCTTTACTTCAAAAATAAAAAATTCTCTCATAAGTATCACCAAGAATACTATAGCAAGAGAATCTTTCTTTTTTTGTCGAATTATCTTATTTTAGCAATTGCTCCATTTGATCGGCAATCGCTTCTTTGGTAAACCCATATTTTTCATCCAGTTGTTCTTTCGTTCCACTCGCCCCAAAACAATCGTTCGTAAAAAGATAATTTTTATTATGAACAAATTCATACCAAGAATAAGAAGAAGA
The DNA here is from genome assembly GCA_018716225.1 of Candidatus Onthousia faecigallinarum. Classification (GTDB taxonomy): domain Bacteria; phylum Bacillota_I; class Bacilli_A; order RF39; family UBA660; genus Onthousia; species Onthousia faecigallinarum. Next base: position 7,337 of record DVKE01000024.1, read on the forward strand.
TTTTTCTAAAACAAATTTTTTAATACCTACAGGGAAAAGTTCTTCTTGTTTTTCTTTTTCTAACGCATGATAACGTTCGAGCGAGGGAGCACTAACCAGTCTAATATCATATCCTTTTTCGGCAAGCAGCTGGACTACTTCTAATCCTAATGAAACTTCTTCCCCCGTAGCGATTAAAATAGCATCCAGCTTTCTTTCCTCTTGACGAACAATGTAAGCACCTTCTGCTACCAAAGGAACCGAAGTACCCTCCATAATTGGTACTTTATTACGTCCTAAAATGATACAAGCTGGCTTCATTTGTTGATAAACTGCTTTATAAGCGCCAATCACCTCATTGGTGTCCGCTGGTCGAAAAACATCCAAATTCGGAGTCGCCCTGAGTCCTACTAACTGCTCTACTGGTTGATGGGTTGGGCCATCCATGCCAACAGAAATGGAATCATGGGTAAAGATATATAAAACCGGTAAATTCATCAAACAACTAAGCCTTAATGCTGGCTTTAAATAATCGCTAAAACTTAAATAGGTAGAAACAAAAGGACGATAACCAGAAAGCGCAAAACCATTGGCAATACAAGCCATCGCAAACTCTCTTACCCCGAATAAAATGTTTCTCCCCTCATAACTCTCTTTTTCAAAAGCTTTCTCTTCTTTTAAGGAAGTCATTGTCGAGCTTGCTAAATCAGCAGCACCACCAATAATAAGAGGACTAGACTTAGCATAAGAATTTAAGATCTTGCCACTCGCCTCTCGTAAAGATTCCATATTTTCTTCGGGCTTTTCATAATCCATCGTCGTAAGCTCAATCGTCTTTTCTTGTTGAAGGAAAAGATCAAGGATTTTCTGTTCTTCTTCCGGAAGGCGATTTACTTTCTCATACCACTCTTGATATAAATTTTGATTCCTTTCCTGGATCATGCCCCGAAATTCATCTAAAGCTTCACTAGAAACCGTAAAAGGAATATCACGAACATTCATCTCTTTCTTAATACTCGTTAGATCTTCTTCCGTTAATTTACGACCATGAATCGTATTTTTACCAGCATCTTTCGCATACTTTCCAATCGTTGTTTTCACTTGAATTAAAGTGGGTTTTGTATTTTCTTTAACTTTTTCCAAGGCTTTATCAATACTACCCACTTCATCACTCGTAGTAATCACTTCCCAATTCATCGCCGTAAAACGAGTTTCGATATTATCAGGAAACGTAAGAGAAGTATCACTATCCAAAGATACATGATTCGAATCATACAAGACAATTAAATTATTTAACTGATACTGTCCTGCCAAAGAAGCCGCTTCATAACTAACCCCTTCCATCAAATCCCCATCACCACAAAGACAATAAACACGATAAGAAATTAAGTCTTTCTCTGTTTTATTCAAAAGGCTCTCACTATGCTTTTCAGCCATAGCCATACCAACTGCCATCGCAAAACCTTGCCCCAAAGGACCCGTAGTCGCATCCACGCCCGGTGTTACTCCATATTCTGGATGTCCCGGTGTAATCGATCCTAACTGCCGATACTTCTTTAAATCATCTAATGCAATCGGAAATCCAGCCATCGAAAGGGTCGCATACAACAAAGCCGAACCATGGCCGGAACTCATAACAAAACGATCACGGTTAAAGAAGTCACTATGCTCCGGATCAAACCGCAAATGATGAGCATATAACGTATAAAGAATGGGAGCAGCCCCCAAAACAATACCCGGATGTCCACTTCCTGCCTCATAAATCATATCAAGCCCTAAAGCCCTGATCTGATCCACGATCTTATCTTCGTTTTTCTCCTCTTCACTAGACTTATTAAATGATAACATAAACTCATCTCCTAATTCCTTCGTAGTTCTATCTTATCACACCATACAGTTCAAAACAAGAAATAGGAAAAACAAAAAAGAAGAAAAAATGCCCCCAAGAACTATTTTTTCTTCTAAATTACTCAACATCCAAGATATACGGATTTTCTACACTTCCATCTCCACTGGCAAATCCGTTATCCGTAGTCACATTGATAACTGGGCGGGCGCCGTAAGGATTATTCACATTGTAGCGGTTGAGAAAATCCTTCTCATTCCATACAGAAGCATCATCAAAGAAGGAAAAGGCCGGCGTCATACTCCAATACCAAGCCAGATCATTGTCCCCTGGATTTAAATAACTATTCCCTACTACACCACATGATTCTCCAGCTAAGGCTAACTCATCTGCGGTAATCAAACCTGCTTTTAATCGATAGCTTCCCCCATAACTTTCACTTGTGGCAGGACACTTTAAAGTCGGAGCATTAGGACTAGCAAAATTTGTCATACTTTGTCCTAGTCTTACCATACTTGCAAACACATTACTAACACCAAAAGCACTTCCATCTTGATAACCACTACTGTCACTACAGAATCTGCCACTTGTTACCATTCTATCATAATTACTCTTTCCTAAGGTATTTTGATACCATGTATCGACTTCTCTTTTTATAAAACTATCCGTTCCATTATCATAAGTATATCCTGTATATTTTGGCTCGTTATCTTTTAGATTATATGGGACATAACCTACCGAAAAGGAAGAAGCTAACTCACTATTACTTGGACTAGAACTTGTTCCATTATAGATTAATCTTAAACTTCCATCTCCATTTACTCTTACGATCTTCCAGTACATCTTATCTCCTTTTGATGCTAATTTTTCCTGCAGACATTCACTGGCTAAACTATCACTTTTTTTATATTCTTCACAACTTGCTAAATCGTGAAATGCTGCAAAAATTGCACCATCACCTACTCCTCTCATTACATAAACGTAATAATCTTCTAAATATTCTCCAAATTGAACATTATTATTCTCTACATTTCCCCTAAAATAGTAACTCACTCCATCTTCATCTTCGGCAGAATATAACCCATTTGTGATATATTCTGGATTAGTTTGCTGCCCACCAGCATTCATATCAACGTAGCTTCCATTGCTGGCATAGTTAAACATATCTGTCTTTTCTTCTTGAACTGGATTCGCTGCTAACAAAGTCTTAGTAGTTTCTGGTACATACTTCTCTCCTGCTAGCCCATAGACATTAATCCGAACAGAAAAGGTTAAGCCTCCTCCATCTCCTTGCGGAATCAACCACCCTGCACTTAAAGTACAGGGTTTGGAGTGAGGACTGAAACTCCTTCTATGCTAAAGCATACTATTGCCATCATTTACAAATATATCTTCTATTCCATCCTTTTGATTTTCAATATATTCTT
>DVKE01000025.1 GCA_018716225.1 Candidatus Onthousia faecigallinarum
CCAACAACCGATAAAACGGGAACTGTTCAATTAAAAGCTGGGGAGTATTTTGATTTTAATATTTCAAGTACCATTGTTGGAAATGTAAATATCAACTATGAAATTACTGCCAAAGAAGTAGGAGAATCAACCATTGATGGTAGTAATATCAAATTATATTTAACAAAGCTTAATGGAAGTGAAGAAGAGGCTTTAATGAGTCCTGAAACTTATCATGAAGAAGCAGAAGAAAATACTTATACAGGAAGACCAGCCGGAGAGATGAGTTTATACAAAGGAAGTATGAACTCTAGTGAAAATAATAATTATCGTTTAAGAATGTATGTCGATGAAGCTTATAATCCACAAGGAGATGGAGGAGGCTTAACTTTTTCTGTTCGGATTAATGTCTATGGACTAGCAGGAGATGTTATGCCTTCTTCTAAGGTATCGGATGTTGTAATAGAAAATTTAAGTAGTGGTAGTACCTTTGATGATGGAGTAGATACTTTTATAACAGGCGAGGATCCGAACAATTATATTTGGTATAGTGGAAAATTATGGAGAGCTGTATCTGTTAATAATAAAGCTAAGACAACGAAATTAGTAACTCAATGGGATATTAGCAGAATACCTTATAATGCCAGCGGCAGCACAGCTTTTGCTGGTAGTTATATGGAAGACTGGTTAAACGATACAAGTGTCGATGGCTTTTTAGGGAATTTAAGAAATTATGAGAATTTTCTTGTAACAGATGCTTCATGGGATGCGACTATAGATAGTACAGATTTAGGGAGTATAACAAGATCAAATGGAACAAATGTCGTAACCGATCCAGTAGGATTACTTAATGTTTATGAATATCAGTCTAGTAATAATGGTGGAACAGATGGCTATTTAAATAATGGGATTTCGTGGTGGACTTTAACCCCTAATAATGCTACAAATTTAGTTAACTACATAGTAATCTCTGGTACTATTGTTAATATTTTACCTAGCATGCCCGCTGGCGTTAGACCATCAATCAACTTAAAACCAAATATAGAGATTGCAAGTGGGGAAGGAACTGAAAGTAATCCTTATCGGTTAAAGGGTGATAACGATAGTAATTTATCTGGTACTCTCTTAAATACAAGATATAGTGGGGAGTATTTAACTTTTGGAACGGGGGAAATACTTCATATCTCATAGTAAGTCATGAAAATGGAAATGGAACGAAGATAACGAGTGCCGAACCTCTGAAAGATTCTGGTACCTTTAGAACTAGTGCTTTTGGTAATAGTCTTACATTTTCAAGTTTAAATACTATCGGTAGTTTTCTTAACAATGAATATTTAACGAATTATGTAGGAGAAGAATATAGTAATATGATAGAAGAAAATACTACCTGGTATTTAGGAACAGTAGGAAGTATAAATTAGCAAAATATACAGATGCAAATATGAGTGGCTTAACTTCATCTACAACAACAGCCAAAGTAGGATTGTTAAGAATAGGAGAATTAATGGCGGGGCAATTCAATAGAAATGAAAACAATGCCACTTATTGGACATTAACACCATTTACGTCATCTAATTTAAATTACATTACTGCTAAGTGTAGTGCAGGTAGTAATAACCCTTCTACACCCGAAGCGATCAAACCTACTTTTAATCTAAAGTCAAATGTTGTGATAACTGCGGGAGATGGGACGTTACAAAATCCTTTTACGATAGCCATTCAATAATTCAAAAGGAACAATCCAGCTTAGGGCTGGGGTTCTTTTTTTTCTAGTATATTATAAGAAAAAGAGAAAAAGTCAAAAAAGATAGAAGGAGATTATCCCTAGATTCCTATAAGAAGGGAAGAAGAGCTGGGGTGAAAAAGGAAATGCAACTTTTCACACATTCTCTAATTTAAGGGCGAATAGTAACCTTTTGCTATTGAACTAAACTCTTTCTCATGCTAAAATAATGGTAGTAATTGTAGTGAGGTGAAAAATATGAGTGAAGATAAAACGATGCTTTTTCATTTAAAAAAAGATACCACAAAAGAGGTTCATCAGATTTTAAAAGAAGTATATAACTCATTAAAAGAAAGAGGTTATAATCCCATCAATCAAATTATAGGATACTTAATCAGTGGAGACCTTGGATACATCTCTAGTTATCAAAATGCTAGGGGGAAAATGAAGTCCATTGATCGTAGTAAGATCGTGGAGGTTCTTTTGACTGATTTTTTAGGAAAATAAATGCGTTATTTAGGGCTTGATTTAGGGAGTAAAACCATAGGGTTAGCTTTATCGGATAAAACGGGTTTGATTGCGACGAGTTATGGAATCTTAAGACATGATAATGACCCTCTTTCCTGTTTGAAAGAGTTAAAAGAAGTGATTGCCAAAGAAAAGGTAGAGGGTTTGGTTTTAGGTTTTCCGAAAAATATGAATAATACGATCGGACCTCGGGGAGAAGCAACCTTAGATTTTAAAAAACACCTAGAAGAAGAACTTTCTCTACCAGTTTATTTGGAAGATGAACGATTGACAACAAAGCAAGCAGAAGATGTTTTACTCTTAGGAGATGTGAGTCGCAAGAAACGAAAAAAAGTTATTGATGGTATTGCTGCTACAATTATATTACAAAATTATTTAGATAAAAGGAGAAAATAAAATGGAAGAAAGAAATCAATTTACTTTAGTAGATGAAACAGGAAAAGAAACAACATATGATGTGTTATTTACTTTTGATAGTGAGGAAACAAATAAAAGTTATATTGTTTATACCGATAATAGTATCGATGGTGATGGTAATATTCAAGTTTTTGCTAGCATTTACTATCCAGGAAGTGATACGAGTCGTTTAGATCCAATTGAAACAGAAAAAGAATGGCAGGTCATTGAAACAATTTTAAATACCATTCAAGAAGAAGTAAAAAAAGAAGCAGCAGGTGGAACAGAAGAATAATCTTCTGTTTTCAAAAGAATAGAAAGAGGAAGTATGAAGAAAAGAAGAAAACTAGCACTGATTCCTGCTATTTTAGGAATTCTACTGATCGCATGCTTTGTTGTTTACCAAATTCAAGTACAGCCAATGGATAAAACAAGTCATGCCGATATTGAAGTGATGATTCCTAGTGGAATGAGTACCGATGAGATTGGGAATCTTCTTCATGAAAAAGGTTTAATTCGGAGTCCTCTCTTTTTTAAGATTTATTTAAAAATAAATGGTAGTTCTCATATGAAGGCTTCTACTTATTTGCTCCAAAAGAGCATGAGTTTAGATAAAATTGTAGAAACATTAGAACAAGGGGCAACGTCCAATCAAGAAACAATTGAATTAACCTTTAAAGAAGGAGAAAATGTGGAAGATTATGCGAAAATGTTAGCAAAGGAAACAAATCTAACAGAAGAAGGGTTTTTAGGAACGATAAATGATAGAGAATTATTGAATCAATGGATTGAAACTTATTGGTTTTTGACTACTGATATTTTACAGGGAGATATTTATTATGCTCTAGAAGGTTATTTGGCTCCGGATACTTACTTTTTTGCCAATAAAAATGTGACCGCGGAAGAAGTGATTACCACCTTACTTGACCAAGAAGAAAAAAATTTAGAGCCTTACAAGAGTGCGTTACAAAAAGAAAATATTCATGAAATTATTACGATGGCTAGTATTGCAGAATTAGAGGGTGTTACTTCCGAGGATCGAAAAATGATTGTGGGAGTTTTTGAAAATCGTTTGGCCCAAGGGATGAATCTAGGCAGTGATGTTACAACTTATTATGCTTTTCATCAAGATATGACGGGGGATCTTAGTGCTTCTATGTTTCAAACCTATAATCCCTATAATACAAGAAGTAGTGCCATGGCTGGGAAGTTGCCGATTGGACCAATTTGTAATCCCTCTACTGAAAGTATAGAGGCTGCTCTTAATCCCACGGCAAATGATTATTTATATTTTGTAGCGGATAAAAATGGAAAAATATATTATACGAAAACAATGGCTGAGCATGAAAAACAAATAGCAGAAATAAAAGAAAATGGTGATTGGATATGGTAGATTCTTATAAAAGTATAAAAGAGATAAAACAGTATGCTGAGGAAAACAATGTTCCGATTATGCAAGAAGAAGGAATTGATTTTATTATTACTTTTATTATTAAACATCAAATTAAAAGTATTTTAGAAATAGGGACCGCAATTGGTTATTCGGCGATTATGATGGCGTTAGCGAATCCTGATATTAAAATAACGACAATTGAAAAAGATGAGAAAAGATATTTAGAAGCTTTAAAGAATGTAAAAAAATTAGAGTTAGAAAATCGAATTACTTTAATTTTTAACGAAGCGGAAAATGTCATTCTTGAGGGTGAGTTTGACATGCTTTTAATTGATGCGGCGAAAGCGCAAAATAAGAGGTTCTTTGAATTGTTTGAACACAATGTCAAAGTGGGTGGTTTTATTTTGACGGATAATATGTTTTTTCATGGTTTAGTGGAAAAAGAGGAAAGTGAGATAACGAGTCGTAATGTTTTAGGAATTGTTCGAAAAATAAAACAGTATGCTACTTTTTTAGAAAAAAATCCTAGTTTTGAAACGAATATTTACCGAGCGGGGGATGGTATTGCTGTGAGTAAAAAAATAGAAGATTCATAGAAAGTAGGGTGGTTAAATGTTTATTTTAGATGCACAAGCGACTTGTGGAGATTATGCTCTTGCTCATGTTCTAGATTTAATCCGCTATGCCTATCAGACAATTTGTATTTTGGTCCCTATCTTTTTGGTGGTTGCGGCTACTATCCAGATGGTTTCTTTTATGACGAATCCGGATCAAAAAGATGGTGAAAAAAAATTTGGTATGAAGTTTGTCTACGCTATTTTGATTTTCTTGCTTCCTTGGATTACTAATTTCGCCATTGATTTTTTGAAAACATCAGGCTTGGAAATTAGTAGTGTTGATGTGGTGGCTTGTTGGAATACGGGGGCAGCCCAGGCAGATACGATGCCAGACAATGAGGAGGTATTCATTTATAATCCTCCGGCCAATAGTGGTATGATTGGAGATCTATCTGCTTTACAAATTTATGCTCAAAATAATATTGCTGATGCCCAAAGTCAAGCAGGTGGTGGTAGTGGAGGTGCCATTTTACAAGGTGGGCAACCAGTTCCCATTTATTATCAAGGAGATTATAGTGATGTCGTGTTAGGTGGCAGTGCCACGGTTTCTAATGCAGGTTGTGGTTTTACTTCGGTAGCTATGGTTATTAGTTATTTAACAGATCGCAACATTGATCCCAGAACAATGATTAATGAATGGCCAGAAGCTCGTGATTATTATACTTCCGAAGGAATGAGTTGGGGGCTTCCATCTGCAGCGGCTCAACATTATGGAGTGGGATCGGTTTCGCAAACAAACTCTGGTACACTTGCTTATCGCGCTTTGCAGAATGGACAAGTGGTAATTAGTTCTCAGCGAAATGGTATCTTTAATTCAACTGCTGATGGGCATATTATTGTATTGCGAGGTTTAAATCAAGATGGACAAGTTTTAGTAAACGATCCTAGTTCTCATAATGCGATTGAATTAGGGTACAATGGAAGAGCTTTTGATTTTGAAAGTGAGATTGATGCCACGGCGCGTCAATATTGGATCTTTTCAAAGAAATAAAGGAGAAAATGTATGAGAAAAAAGAGGATTAAGAGAATTGTTTTTCTGATCATAGGAATTATTGTCTTGTTTGTTATTATTGCGATTGTATATTTTCAATTTAATCCTAATTTAGAACCCCCAATTGAATCTTTGCAGAAAGTGGACTCTACTTTGACGATGGAACAATTAAAAGAAATTAATCGAAATTATCGTGAAGCTTTAAGTGAAAAAGGGGTATTGGGACAAGTGGAATTATACTTAAGCGATGATGATACCTATGAAAATAAAGTTTATAAAGGAAGATTTGTATCAGAAGAATTATATACTTATGAATTTACCATTGATACGAGTACAAGAAAAGTTCGTTTAATTGAAATTGCCAAAGCCCAATTGGCACGTGAAGCATTAATCAAAGAAGGGGAATGGGATATTCCTGAAGAATAAAGGAGGGCATCATGAGCGAAGAAAAAAGAGTTAAAATTATGCGTTTGGTTTTCCTTATATTGGGGATTGCTTTAATTATCGGTTTTATTATTGCGTTAATTATGACCAATCGGCAACCAACTTATCGTACGGATACTACGGATACTACCGCTCCTGCGGATGGTCTTGTCCGGCAAGCAGCTAGTTATACTTATCCAAATTCCGAAATAACTTCTCTTCTTCCCGAAGTTGAAATTGATTCTTCCGATGCGGAAGCCACCAATAGTGACTTAAAAAATCGTTATAACCAAGCAATTCGTACGGGAAATATGCAATTTACTTATCAATATAGTGATGGAGAAAAATATCTATCCCTTGTCGCTATTACGAATCGAATTGATCCGACAACGGGTTATGCTTATCCAACTTTTGAAACTTACACCTTTGAAAAAGAAACAGGAAAACTTCTAACAATGGGAGAGCTATACCAACGGTTTGGCAAAACTGCTGCGGAAGCGGCTTCTAGTTTTGAACAGACGATGAAAGAATATTATCAGCAAGAGTTAGAAAGCATGTATTTTACGGAAGAAATGTGCGATTATAATTGTTTCTTAAATTTAAGAGGAATTAATGACTATTCTTCTGGAATTGAATTATATGTAGAAAATGATGAATTGAAATTTTATCGTGGTTTTCAAGTTTTTTCAAAATATTTAGAAGAACAATTTTATCGAAACGAAGATTTTAAATTTGATTTTCGTTAGGCTCTTAAAAAAGAGCTTTTTTTCTTTTCAAAGAAAAGAAGTTATAGTAAGATAAAGGAAAAGGAGAAAAGAAAAATGAAAAAAACTGTTTTCATCACCGGAGGCGATCGGGGGATTGGAAAAGCGATTGCTTTAGAATATGCCAAACATGGATATAATATTATTTTTACTTATTATACGAAATTAGAAAGAGCAGAAGAAACGGCCAAAGAGATCGAAGAAAAGTATCAGAAAGAGGTTTCCTTTTTTCCGCTTGATTTAAGTCAGGAAGAAGAGATAAACCATCTTTGTGAACAATTAGGAGATATCGATGTTTTAATCAATAATGCTGGGATTGCCTTGGATACTATTTTTGAGGATAAAGCCAAAGAAAATTTTGAGAAGATTTTAGAAGTGAATTTGATTGGTCCCTTTCTTCTTTCCAAAGAAATAGGTAAGAAGATGTTAGAGAAAAAAAGAGGTTGCATCATTAATATCAGTTCTACCAATGGAATAGATACTCCTTATATAGAAGGCCTTGACTATGATGCTTCGAAAGCTGCTCTCATTTCACTTACACATAATCTTGCCCAATATTTTGCTCCCCATATTAGGGTGAATGCCATTGCATCAGGCTGGGTAGATACGGAAATGAATAAAGACTTAGGAGAAACTTTTCAAGCGAAAGAAGAAGAAAAGATTTTACTAGGCCATTTTGCCAAACCAGAAGAAATCGCTTCCGTAGCTTATTTCCTTGCAAGTGACGGAGCAAGTTATATTACCGATACGATCATAAGAGTGGATGGAGGGGTAAGACGATGAAGCAAGAGATTAGGAAAAAAATAGAAGAGAAAATTGCGCCCTTTTTAAAAAAGATCGAACAACTAGAAGAAAAACAAAGTGAAAAAGTCCTTTCGGCTTTTCAAGAAGTTGGGATTGCGACAACAGATTTTATAGGAACGACTGGTTATGGCTATCAAGATGAAGGAAGAGATAAAATCGAAGAAGTCTATGCAAAAGTATTAGGAGCGGAAGATGCTTTGGTAAGGAGCCAATTTATTTCAGGAAGTCATGCTTTAACAGTAGCCCTTTTTGCGCTTCTTCGTCCAGGAGATCTTCTTTTAAGCATTAGTGGAAAACCTTACGATACTCTAGATGAAGTAATTGGAATCAAAGAAAACCCTTCTTCCTTAAAAGCGTTTGGCGTAGAGTATCATCAAATAGACTTGATCGATAATGAATTTGATGTTGAAAAAATAAAATCTTTTTTGACCGAACATAACGTTAAAGTCATTGAAATACAACGCTCAAAAGGTTACTCTACCAGAAAGAGCTTATCCATTGCTCAAGTAGAAAAAGTGATCCGAGAAATTCGTTCGATCGATAAAAAGGTAATTATTATGGTCGATAATTGTTACTGCGAATTTGTATGTGAAAAGGAACCTTGTGAAGTAGGAGCGGATTTAGTCGTAGGTTCCCTTATCAAAAACTTAGGCGGAGGCATTGCGCCCAATGGTGCCTATATTGCTGGCCGCAAAGATTTGGTTTCTCTTGCCGCAGAACGCCTTACCTTGCCGGGAGAAGGAAAAGAAGTAGGACCGAGCTTAGGAATGAATAAACAAATTTTGCAAGGCCTTTTCTTAGCACCGAGTGTCGTCGCTAGTGCCCTAAAAACAGCGATCTTTACCGCTTGCCTTTTGGAAGAATTGGGCTACGAAGTAGAACCAAAATATCAAGAAGAACGAGTCGATATTGTCCAAAACATTATTTTTCACAACCGAGAAGATTTAATTTTATACTGTCAAGGAATTCAAAAAAATTCTCCCATTGATTCCTTTTCTCTTCCGATTCCCGATGCGATGCCTGGTTATGTTGATCAAGTGATTATGGCTAGTGGTAGTTTTATTCAAGGATCTTCGATCGAACTTTCCTGTGATGGCCCCCTAAGAGAACCATATATCGCTTATCAACAAGGCTCCCTTACTTATTCCTACGGAAAACTTGGCGTTATAAAAGCCTGCCAATATTTATTGGAACAAAGAAATCGGGAATAAAAAAAACTCTTTTTCATACAGTTATAGTAGTTAAAGGGAGGAAACGTATGATAAAGAAACAAAATTTGTGGTTCTTAACACTTTTCAGCTTAATTTTAGTTTTAAGCGTCTATTACATTACGATGCCAAACGATTTATTGGTTGCTCAAAAAGCAGCGGATAATACAGACGTAGAAGAGCAAAAAGAAAATTCGGGTGAAGAAGAAGTTACCATTCAAGAAAGTAACAATCTAACCGCTCTTCGGGTTAGCTTAGAAGAAGAAAGAGATGCGACGAAGACCAAACTACAAGCGACTATGACCGATGAAAATGCAACGATCGAAGAAAAAAACAATGCTTATGAACAATTAAAATACTTAAGTGAAGTAGAAGGTATGGAAGAAAAATTAGAAAAGATTGTCAAAGACAATTATAAATTAGACAGCTTCATTAAAGTCGATAACAATCAAATTAAAGTAGTCGCCGTGGCGAAAAATCATGATACGGCTTTAGCAAATAATATCATGCGCACCATACAAAAAGAATTTGATCAAAAACAAACTATCACGGTAAAATTTGAAACTTAAAATAGGACTTTATCCTACAACAAAAAAAACCTTTCTCATAAGATACTATGGAATGATACTAGCAAAGGGAAAGGGGAAAAAGAACATGCATAAAGGAATTTTGACACCACGAGAAAAAGAAGTATTTGATCTACTCGTGATGAGTAGAAGTACCAAAGAAATTGCACAAATCTTACATATTAGTGAAAAGACTGTACGAAATCATATTTCAAATGTGATGCAGAAGCTTGGTGTAAAAGGACGAGCAAGTGCTGTCATAGAATTATTAAAATTACAAGAAATTCATCTTTAAAAAGTACTGAATCAGTGCTTTTTTTCATATCATGGAATAGGTGAAAAAGATTGTTAAAGAAAAAAGCCATTCGAAAAATGTTGATTACAACGATGAGTTTATTTATTATTATGACCATTTATTTGATTCCTCTTTCCACTGAACAAGAAAAGATGCTTCCTACGAATCTAGAATTAGAATATATTACGAGTCTTGGGAATCATTCGATTTACTTATTAAATGAAAATAATTATCTGGTGAAAACAAAGATCTTATTAGATGGAAAAACTTTAGAAGAAAATATTAAAACGATGCTTCGTAATTTAACGATAGCCAAAGATTCAAAATTTCCAAATGCCCTAAAGGCCATCATTCCAGAGAAGACCAAAGTAAATCAGGTAACGGTTACCGATTCGATCGCTGTTCTTGATTTTTCAAAAGAGTTTCTTCAAATAGAAAAAGACAAAGAAGAAAAAATGATCGAAGCGATTGTCTACAGTTTGACTGGGCTAAAAGGAGTCGATGGAGTCACGATCAAAGTAGAAGGAGAAACGTTAACGAAATTGCCTCAATCAAATAAGATGCTTGACCCTGTTTTAACAAGAAAAATAGGAATTAATAAAAGGTATGACTTAACAAGTACCAAAGACATTAATAAAGTCGTGATCTATTATACCGAAACCATTGATGATAGTTCTTTTTATGTTCCGGTAACCAAATACTTAAATGATGCCAGAGATAAAATTAGTATTATTATCGAAGAATTAACAACAAGTTATATTTACGAGCCGAATCTAAGTAGTCTAATAAATGAGAATACCGTTTTATTAAATCAAGAGCAAGAAGATGATTTAATGATTCTTAACTTTAATGATGCTTTATTTGATGCGAATGGAATTCTTAAAGAAGAAGTTTTATATACCATTAGTTATTCGGTGTTTGACAACTATGATGTCAATACTATGGCGCTTTATGTCAATGGGAAAGAAGCAAGTATTGTGAAAAAAACAGATTTACCCTAAAATAAAGTTGTTGGAAGAAAAAAATTATGTTATACTTTTACTAGAGTAAGCTTGGTGATAAAGATGGGAAAAGAAAAAAAGAAAAAAATAACTTATTTAATAACAATTTTTGTTTTGATTGCGGTTGTGATTGGAATTTCTTATGCAGTCTTTCAATTTATGGGAGCAGGAGAAAAAGAAAATGTGATTGTAGCAGGAAATTTGCAGTTGACTTTAGAAGAAAGTAATATTTTGACTCTTTCGAATTATTATCCGATGACTGATGTTGCAGCTGCTAGTGATAATAATATCGCCAATACGTTCACTTTAGAAAATACAGGCACGGTTCCTGCCAATTATGAACTCTATTTGGATCCGGTTTCTGTATCTGGTACAAGACTCGAAGATCGTTTTCTTAAATATAGTTTGGCAAAAACAGGAAGTAGTACGGGTACCATAAATGCCACTTCACTAACCGCTCTTACCAATGATCTTTTGGATAGTGGAACCTTAGCAGCAGGTGGAAAAATTAATTACACCTTAAAAATATGGATTACGACGGATATTGATGGCGATATTGGAGGACAACAATGGGCTGCACGATTAAGAGTAGAAGGAAGACAGTAGAATAGCTTTTGAATCATAAAAAAGCTATTTTTTCTCTTATGCCGGGGAAAAATTAAAAAATGAGCATAACATACCATAGAGGTGAGTTATGAAAAGTATTTCTATGAGAGAGTTTCTTTTGAAAAAAGAAAAAGGATCTCTTTTTTTCATCGATATTCGAGAACATTATCAATACGAAAGAGGAACCATTCAAGGAGCGAAAAATATTCCTTATCGCTTATTGAAAGAGACACCCGAAAATTATTTATTAAAAGAAGAAGTCTACTATCTATTTTGTGAGAATGGATTCCAGAGTTCTAGATTAGTTGCTTTTTTAGAAAAGAAAGGGTATCAGGTTATTGATCTAGAAGGTGGCTATGAAGCTTTCTTAAAATATAAAAACATGATAAAATAAGAAAGGAAAGATAGGAGGAAGTTATGGATTATATTATTATTGCGTTATTAATACTTATTATTATACTTTTAATTTTTTCATTGATGAAAAATATCAATGAAGCTAGAATTACGGAGCGATTAGGAAATTTAGAAGTAACGATCGTGAAAGAATTAAATAGTTTTAAAGAAGGGTTACAAAAAGAATTACAGACTGATTTTACCAAATTAAATGAACAAGTAGAGCGTCGTCTTTTGGCAATCAATGAACAAGTAAATACAAGGCTTGATCAAAATTTTGAAAAGACCAATAAAACATTTACTTCTGTCATTGAACGCTTAAGTAAGATCGATGAAGCCCAAAAAAAGATTGATCATTTATCGAGTGATATTATTTCGCTTCAAAATGTTTTAACGGATAAAAAGAGTAGAGGAATCTATGGAGAAGTGAATTTAAAACATATTTTAGCGAATGTCTTTGGGGAAAAGAATGATGCGATCTATCGTCTTCAATATACTCTGCCGAATAAAACCATTGCCGATAGTGTTTTGTTCGCGCCGGAACCTTTAGGAACCATTGTAATTGATTCCAAATTCCCCTTAGAGCATTATCAAAAAATGGTGGATCGCAGTTTGTCAAAACAAGAACGAGATGTGGCCGAGAAGATGTTTAAACAAGATGTTAAGAAACATATTGATGCGATTGCCGATAAATATATAATTGAAGGGGTTACCAGTAACCAAGCGATTATGTTTTTACCAGCGGAAGCCATCTTTGCAGAAATGAATGCTTATCATCAAGATTTAATTGATTATGCTTATAAAAGACGAGTTTTTATCGCTTCTCCAACCACCCTTCTTTCGACCTTAACCGTTATTCAAATGATCATTAAAAATATGGAACGCGATAAATATGCTTCCATTATTCATGAGGAATTAAACAAATTAGGTTTAGAATTTTCTCGATACAAAGAACGGTGGGATAAACTTTCCCGCAGTATTCAAGCGGTGAATAAAGACGTTGAAAATGTTTCCATTACGACCGAGAAAATCAGTAAAAAATTTGACTCGATCAATAAAGCAGAGTTCTCTAATCAAATCGAAGAAGAAGTCGTCTAAAGAATAGACTTTTTTCTTTTGAATAAAATTCCGAATAGTTTGTATAATAAAAGTAGATTGGAATAAAGTAT
>DVKE01000026.1 GCA_018716225.1 Candidatus Onthousia faecigallinarum
GGATTAGTAGATATAATGTGTTATTTATTTTTAGCTCAAAAATCAAATTTTCAGTAAAAAAATAGCAGTAAAGTCTTTTAATATAAGACTTTTCCTGCTATTCATAATTTATTTCATGTTTTTATCCTGGAAAAGTGTCCGAATACATTGAAAATTTTTCTTATTTTGTATATACTAAAAGTGGGTGAGAAAAATGTATAAAGATGATGATTATGAAAATGAAAATGATAGAACGGATAGTGTGGCAGTAGCATTATCAAACGCGCTAAAAGATAATGAGCTGACGGAACATACAACTTCAATTATGAAAAGAATGTGTGATGGAGAGCCAGTTAATAAAAATCCATTAACTGAAATTCCCTCTCCTCAAATGGTGCTATATGGTTTTTCAGGACCTTTTAAAAGTGCATATTTTGATACAAAAGAAGAGTTAAAAGAATATATAAAAACTCATGATACAAGTTTTAGCGGTACATGTGTAATAGAATATCTTGGTAATGTCGCAGGTCGTAGTGATGTAATTAGAACAATTTCTAAAAATCGTAAACCTATGCTTTTAACTGTTTGTGATCGAGATGGGTATGGAATTTATAATGAAGAAAGAAGTATATATCGCGGAGAATTTGTTTGGGAATATAATAATGGTGATATAAAGGATATGTATTCTGCATTTAGAGATAGAGGCATAGTTTTTGAAGATGATATATATGGTGAATTTGCAGAACAAGATAAAAAATTATTACAGATGTGTAGAGGGAAAAATTTATTTAATATGGGAAAAAAATAGTTTGGTAGCAATTAAAAAGTTGCTACTTTTATCTTTTCCTGCTAAAATGTATTTAGTGATTGATTCTAATATCAATTTTCGTTGGTAAAGTTGTAGATAACTTCCTCAACGGCACCATATTGATATCATCCCTTATTTTACAAGGGCTTTTATTGTGATTGAATATTTTTTCTCCTTATTTTAGAAGGCATTTTAAGACCTTTTTGTTAAAGAGAAAATTTAAAAAGAGAAAGTTCAAGAAGAAGCGTTTCTTCCTTGACTTCTTTTTTTTCTCTTTCTATAATATAAAATACCACTTATAAGAAAGAAGGAAGAGAATGAATATAAAAGAGCTAAAAGAAAAAGCCAAAGACTTATCTTATAATATTGATAACTTTGCGGCTATGATACCAACGAATAGAGATATTTCTTTATCGGAACTGATAGGGATTTTATCCTATCATGTAGAGGAAGGAAAAGTTTTTACTAGAAGAAATGAATTTTTAAAAAAAGAATTAAAGGATCCCGATTCTATTGCAAAAACAGAAAAGGAGTTTAAAAAATTAGAGCAAGCGGTCCTAGAATTGGATAAAAAAGCAAAGTTAAGGGGTGTTTTGCCAAATCAATTATTGCTTTTTGCTTTAGATTCAAAAGAATTTGCTAATTTTTATCAACAACTTGTCATTACTTGTGAAAGTGCTCATTATCAGATCCCTGAGAAAAAAGAGGTTGCTTTTGCCAAACAATATGTTTTAACTCATACTCCCATGGTGTTATATGCTTTATATACCAATCAACCAGTAGATCAAGAAACAATTGATTCGGTAAAATGGCAATTTCAAGTTTATTATAAAGAGGAAAATAAAGGGGGAAATGTTCAATTCAAAGAGCAATTAATACCCATGTTTCAAACAATTGAAGAAAAATTCCAAGCGCAAAAAGTGCCTTTCTCTTCTCCTAAGATAATGCAAAAAGGTAATTTTTAAAATATGAATCCATATTCAATCTATTCTTTAAAGCAAAAATGGCAAAACTTGAAAGCAGATCTTCTTCTTTTAAAGAATTATTTTTCATATGATCCTAGGAAAAAGCCAACTGCGGATCACTTGGAAATCATTGAAAACAATAAAATTGTGATCGAACATATCAAAGAACTTATTCAATTTTTTGGTCTTTCAAAGGGAGCAGAAATTTCCTTTTTTATAGCCTCTTTAATTCACTCTGGTTATTTATCTTTTCCTTTTACTTTTCAATATAGTAAAGAAATTCGGGATATCCGTGATTTCTATAGTGTTTCTATCAGTCAGGAAATTCAAATTTTTCGAGGAAAAGGTTGTTGTCGACATATTGCAGCGATAGAAAAGGCCGTACTGGATCAAATGAAAATAAAAAATAGTATCGCTACTACGATTTTCACCGATAAAGATCGGTCTATCCAAGAGATGTGGCTGTTTCTTCAACAATTTCACAAAAAAGCTACTTATAAAACGAATCATGCCATCAATTATATTGAAGAAGAGAATTATTCTTTTTTTGTTGATGCAACAAATGAGGAAAGCTTTAATTTCTTCGAAGGAAAAAACCAATTTGCCTATTCCTGTATTTTTGATAGTACACCGCTTCCTCTTTTTTCCTATAATTATATTTTATATAATGATGAGTTTGTCGATTTTCGTAAAGTAGAACCTTTGACTTCATCTCAAAAAGAAGAAATTTTCCAACAATTAGAACATACAAAAGAGATCTTACACTCTGCTCAAAATCTGGATTTTTTTATAGAATTTTATGTTCAGAATCGAGGTTATTACCATAATATAAATCAAGCTCATCAAAGAATTGAAGATAAAGAACAAAAAATGAAAGAGTTTATCAAAACAATCAAACGATCTTAGTGTAAGAAAAGAAGGATAATTATAAAGAAAGCGAATAAGAGTAGGAAGGGTTACTAAAATCATTTCTTTTTTGGGGTATAAACTTTTTCTCAAGTTTTTTCTTTGGGTTTTTCTTTTTCAGTTACTAAATGTATCGTATTTAAATTCTCGTCAAGGCGTTTTCTTAATTTTTCCAAAGGAATGATCTGGCCAAAAAGAGCATCATGGCATTCGCTAAAACCGACGGTAACTTTTCTTGTGAAAGGATCTTCTATTTTCTTTTTTGTTAAAAAGTGATTCCTCTCTTCTCTCCTTTTTATTTTAAGCTTATCCTATTTTTTTAAAATTTGGGAAAAATTGATTGCGCTTTTCTGTTTTCATGTTATGATAGTAATGGAAAGTAGAGGCGGGTTCATATGTTAGATTTAAACCGAATAGAAAAAGCATATCACTATTATAAAGAGGTAGGGGAAAAGCTTCGTAAAAAGGGAAAAGTATTGGAAAAGTTTCAAGAGACTCATCAAAAAGAGTTGGATTATTTGTTAACCGTTCGTGATTTATTAAAAGAAAGGGAAGGGAAAAATTCCTATGATAAAGCACATAAAATGTCGGCTTTACAAGTCTTTGAGAAAGAACATCCTTTGTTAAGGCAATATGATCAAATCGATCAAGAAAAAAGGAATCTTAGTAGAGAATTTTTGAAAAGTGCTGAGCCTTATGCTCTTGTCGAACGGGGGAGTAATTTTATTGCTTTACGACATGATGGTGATTTTGATTATGATTTAATTGACTTATACACCCAAGAAAGAATAGAATTACAAAATTTAGAAGAGGGGATGGCTGAGTATTTGATTCATTTATTAAGTCAAAACTCTTCTTTTTTAGGATATGCGACAAGAGAGGATTTACCGTTACTTATGAATCTTTTAGAAACATATGATAAAAATAATTTTTATGAAGATATGGATTCCATTGGTACTGTTTTAGATAAATTTTATTATCAGGAGCAACGTTGTTTGAAGATTCGTTCTGAACTTACGAAAGCACATATGTTTGATCGTTTTGAAGAAGAAAGAAATGGAATAAAAAATATCGTTTATGTTCCCTTTAATATTCAAAAAGAAATGGATAAATTAAAAGAGAAAAAGGAAGAAATGGCGGAGAAAGACTATTATGATCAATATTTTTATTTAAAGATTTTGAAAGAAAGAAATATCGAAAATCTATTTTGTGGTGTTTCAGAAAGTAAAAAAGAAAATGTTGTAAATGCTTACTTGAAACTATCTTCCGATCCTACTGCCAGAACTTATGCTAGAACTGCGTCTCCTCTTTTAAATCAAGAAGTATTGAAAAGAAAAGTTTTAAAAAAATAACTTTCTTTTTTTAGGGAACAATTCAAAATTTCTTGCCTTCTCGTTTTCTTTTTTGTATATTGTTTTTGGTGATGTGATATGACAGTAGAAGATCAATATCGTTATATGATAAGTGGTTATTTAGGAATCAGAGAAATGGATGATTATGATTTAAAAGTATATATTTTAAAAGAGATAGAAGAATATCTTTATGCTTTTATGGAACAGAATCCAAGTAATGATTTTTCGTTTCAAGAAGAGTGGGATCAAATTGAAAAAGAAGTTCCTCTTTATCGAAAATTACAAGATGCTCTTTTGGTATTAAATCGGATTGAAGCGCCAATGGAGTTAGTTTTGTTAGTGAAAAAAAGACTTAAGGAATTAAAAGAAGAAAAAAATGATTTGTAAAAGAAGAAAAGTCGAACGATTTTTCTTTTTTCTTTTCTTCTTCTTTGCTATACTAGAGTTACAGGACTAAGAAAGGATGATGATTTTATGAAGTATGTTTATTCCTTTGAAGAAGGAAATAAAGATATGCGTGATCTTTTAGGAGGAAAGGGAGCGAATCTTGCTGAAATGACAGGGTTAGGCTTACCGGTTCCTAGAGGGTTTACGGTAACGACAGAGGCTTGTTTAAAGTATTATGAGGAGAATGAGACTTTACCAAAAGAGATAGAGGATGAGATCTTTTCTCAGTTAAAAGCTTTGGAAAAGAAAACAGGGAAAACTTTAGGTGATACCAAGAATCCCCTTTTGGTTTCGGTTCGGAGTGGAGCTCGTGCTTCGATGCCTGGAATGATGGATACGGTTTTAAATTTGGGCATGAATGATGAGGTAGCCAAGGGTTTTGCTGAGGTAACAGGAAATAAACGTTTTGTTTATGATAGTTATCGGCGGTTTATTCAAATGTTTGCTGATGTCGTGATGGGCTTTCCTAAGAGTTCTTTTGAACATCTATTTGATAAAATAAAGAAAGAAAAGAAAGTGGAGTATGATACTGAATTAACAGCTGAAGATTTGATGGAAGTTGTGGATATCTATAAGAAAGAATATTTGAAACATGCGGGAAGTGAGTTTCCACAAGATCCGAAAGTGCAATTGCTTGAAGCGGTGAAAGCGGTCTTTCGTAGTTGGAATAATGATCGGGCCATTACTTATCGGCGTTTAAATAATATTCCTTCTAGTTGGGGAACCGCTGTGAATGTACAAGAGATGGTTTATGGAAATAGAGGTGATACTTCGGGAACGGGTGTTGCTTTCACAAGAAATCCTGCGACAGGCGAAAAGAAGTTATATGGAGAATATTTGATGAATGCCCAAGGGGAAGATGTTGTGGCAGGTATTCGGACACCACAATCCATTGATACCTTGAAAGAAGTGATGCCAGAATGTTATCAAGAGTTTGTACGGATTTGTCAGATTTTAGAAGATCATTATAAAGATATGCAAGATATGGAATTTACGATTGAAGATGGAAAACTTTTCATGCTTCAAACAAGAAATGGGAAAAGAACGGCGCAAGCGGCTTTAAAGATTGCCGTTGATTTAGTAAATGAGAAAATGATTACGAAGGAAGAAGCTTTATTAAAAGTAGAACCAAGTAGTTTGGATCAGTTATTGCATCCAATGTTTGATCAAGAAGCTTTAAAGAAAGCGAAAGTTATTGCCAAAGGTCTTGCGGCATCTCCTGGAGCAGCGACCGGTAAGATTTATTTTACGGCCGAGGATGTTATGAAAGCTCATGAAGCAGGAGAAAAAGATTTGCTTTTAGTACGGAATGAAACTTCTCCAGAAGATATTGAGGGAATGAATCTTGCCCATGGTATTTTAACGGTTCGAGGGGGAATGACTTCGCATGCCGCTGTCGTAGCGCGTGGTATGGGTACTTGTTGTGTTTCTGGTTGTGGTAGTCTTGTTGTTGATGAAGAGAAGAAGACTTTGACGACCGAAGATGGTAGTGTTTATCATGAAGGTGATTACATGAGCTTGGATGGTTCTACGGGTAATGTTTATGGTGAACAAATTAAGACAGTGGCGCCTGAAATCAGTGGTAATTTTGAAACATTCATGAATTGGGCCGATGATGTTCGTCGTTTAAGAGTACGTTGTAATGCCGATAATCCACGGGATGCTGCTGTCGCTCGGAAATTTGGAGCGGAAGGAATTGGGCTTTGCCGGACGGAGCATATGTTCTTTGATAGTGAGCGGATTTTCAATTTTAGACGAATGATTACTGCTGATACTAAAGAAAAAAGAGAAGAAGCTTTGAGTAAAATTTTGCCTTATCAAAAAGAAGACTTTAAAGGACTTTTCCGTAGTATGGAAGGATATAATGTTGTCATTCGTTTCTTAGATCCACCTTTACATGAATTCTTACCACATACGGATGAAGAGATTAAACCGTTAGCGGAAAGTCTTGGTATGAGTTTTGACGCTTTAAAAGCTAGAGTTGACTCTTTAAAAGAATTTAACCCAATGATGGGACATCGTGGTTGCCGTCTTGCTATCACTTATCCAGAAATTGCTGAAATGCAAACAAGAGCGGTCATTGAATCGGCAATTGAAGTAAATGAAGAAGGAATGCATGTAACGCCTGAGATTATGATTCCACTTGTGGGTGATAAAAAAGAATTAGCTTATGTCAAAAAGATTGTGTGTGAAACAGCAGATCAAATTATTGCAGATAAAAAGGTTGATCTTACTTATAAAGTAGGAACGATGATTGAAATTCCAAGAGCTGCCCTAACTGCTGATGAAATTGCCGAAGAAGCTGAGTTCTTCAGTTTTGGAACGAATGATTTAACGCAGATGACTTATGGATTTTCAAGAGACGATGCTGCTAAATTCTTAAAAGATTATTATGCAAAGAAGATTTTCGAACAAGATCCTTTTGCTACTCTTGATCAAGATGGGGTAGGAAAGCTTGTCAAAATGGCTAGTGAATTAGGTCGGAAGACAAGACCAGATATTTCACTTGGTATTTGTGGAGAACATGGAGGAGATCCTGCTACGATTGAATTTTGTGATAAAGTAGGACTTACTTATGTATCATGTAGTCCTTATCGGGTTCCTGTGGCAAGATTGGCAGCAGCGCAAGCGGCCATTAAATCAAAACAAGAAAAGAATTAGGTTAAGATGAGTAAAATCTTGCCTTTTTTATTTTTTGAAAAAATGCATTAAAATCAGAATTAAAATATTGCTGATTTAATCTGTCTGAAAGGAATAGAAGACATTTATATATAGAATATATTATAAATGACTGATATTTTCAGAACAATATAGTTATATTGACTGAAAAGCATGAAAATTTTTTTCACTTCCAGGTGGTGTGACTAATAAATGATCCTGGTTGAAAAAATGGAGTTTTTGTGCTTGTGAACATAGTTATCATTTGATATGTTTTAATTATAAATTATGTTTGTTATTTGTGAAGTATTAAATAGATGTTAAAACAGGATCAATATATAAATAATAGAGTTGTTCGGAAATTAAATTAAGCAATATAAAAGTTATAAAATGCACAAATCAAAACAGAAAAAGCGGAAAAAAATTTTAAATCATTTCTAAATTTAGTACTAAGTATTTTAAATCTTTTAATC
>DVKE01000027.1 GCA_018716225.1 Candidatus Onthousia faecigallinarum
CATTAAAAATAAAATGGCATTTTTATTTTGTTTTGTATAGATTAATTTTATTCTTTTGGGCTCTAATTTGTATTTTCTTAATGTTTCAATAATTTCAATAAGCCGTTCTGTTCGATGAATAAAAACAAATCTCCCATGATTTTTTAAAATCTTGTCGGCAGACTGAACTAGTTCTTCAAAAGTAATTTCTATTTCATGTCTAGCAATAGATTTGGTTTCTGCTGCATTTCGAAAAGGGGTACTTTCTTTTTTGAAATATGGAGGATTCGATACAATTAAACTTACAGAATCAGAAGGAAAATAATGATTTGCATTTTGTATTCGATCAAAAATAATTTTTATCTGATCTTCTTTATGATTTTGTTGAATATTATAATTAGATAGACGAACAAGTTCCTTTTGAATTTCAAAGCCAATAATTTCTTTTTTAGTACTGGTAGAAAGAAGAAAAGGAATCGTCCCTATTCCACTTCCAAAATCAATAATTTGTTTATCGGAAGCTTTTAATTTTATAAATTCTACCAAAGATACACTATCGGAAGTTACAGTAAAAATATCTTTTGAATAAGATATTTCTATTTCTTGCTGATTATGAATGATTTTCTGCTGTTTCATTTGGATTTACCTTTACTTCTATTTGCTCTTTATTTTTTAATTCTACTTTGTATGATCTTTGAAAAATATCTAGAGAAACAACTTTTCCTGCTCCTTCCTTCGTTTGAACAATAGAACCAAGTGCAGGAAGATCTTTCTTTAATTCGGTATAAGTTTCATCTTCATAAGTAAGACAACAAAGAAGTCTTCCACATAAACCATTTATTTTTGAAGGATTTAAAGCAAGTAGTTGGTTTTTAGCCATATTGATTGAAACACTGGTGAAGTCTTTCAAAAAAGTGTTGCAACACAAAAATAAACCACAAGGCCCTATTCCTCCTACTTTTTTGGCTTTATCACGAACTCCAATTTGTCTTAATTCAATTCTAGTTTTATACTTTTGTGCTAATATTTTGGCTAATTCTCTAAAATCAACTCTGGCATCTGCTACATAGCTTAAATATAATTGTTTTCGATCAAAAGTATAATAAGAATCTAAAAAGTGCATGTCTAAGTTTAAATCTTTTGCCGCTCTTATGGCATATTTTAATGCTTCTTTACTTTCTTGTCGATTTCTTTTATATTGTTCTTGATCTTTGAAAGTTGCTTTTTTTATAATTTTTGTCATTTCTTCAGGGACATTTTTCTCATCTGTTTCCAAAAAATCACTTATTTGAGCAAATCTTAACCCTTGTTTTGTTTCTACTAAAATTTTTTGCCCTTTTTCCAAAGAAAGTTCTTCCTCATCATAACAATAATCTTTCTTTTTATCATCTAATTCTAAAAATTTTATTTCTATAATCTTCATTTAAACCTCCGTTAAAGCTAAAAGTAATTGATCCAACCATAATTTCATATTTACATTATATTGTAACTTTTCTATTGCTTGAGAAAGAATATGGATAATTTCTAATAAGTGGGGATCTGGCGTGGTTTCTTCTTCTAATTTTTCTTTATAGTAATCTTTTAAATTAGAAAAATTAGAAAGAGCTGTAGTCTTATCTTTACATAATCCTTCACTATATTTTTTAAAATTTACTAAAAGTGGGGTTTCCTTTCTTTTCGTAATATCTTGTATTATTTCTTTTACATCTTCCTCTATTTCTAAAGATTGGTTGAAAGTGGTATTTTTTAAACTCAAGACTTGACAGCGGGATAAAATAGTATTGATCATGCGATAGCGATTCTTGGTTACAAATAAAGCTATAATATTCTCTTGTGGTTCTTCCAAGAATTTTAAAATCGTGTTAGCAGCACTCGTATTCATTTTTTCCGCTTCGTATACAATGTAGATTTGGGCACTATCATAAAAAGATTTTTCTTCGAATTGATGCATGACTGTTAAAAGCTGTTCTTTTCGAATAACATTATTTTCTGGTTTTACCTCAATGAAATCAGGATAGTTCCTACTATTAATTAAATGTTTTAATTTTTCTTGATCTTGTTTTTTTGAACTTTTACTCGAATTTTGGATGATAGTAAAAACAAAAAATTCAATGATTTGAGATACTTTCTCTTCAGCTAAATGATTCGTTTCAAGAAGATAAGCATGATTAATTTTTTTTTGCTGTATCGCTAAAATTGCTTGTTGATAAAACATTGGTTGTTCTTTTTTTAATTCTTCTAACAAATTATCACCTTCTTATTAAAACAGAATCACTCTTAATAAAACTAATACAAATAACATAGGAAATCCTAAAAAACTTACTGATAGTAATGTTATGATATTGATTGGAATTACTAGGTTAAATCTTGTAGCTATTAAATTATAACCATATAAAATAAAAGCACTTAATATGATTTTTTTTATAATTTCTAATATTTTTTTCATATTCTCACCTAATAAAGAATATGATATTGTCTTTTATTTATGATATTTTTTTACGATCTTCTAAAGCTCGTTCTAGGGTTAAACTATCGATGTATTCCATATCAGCTCCAATGGGAACCCCACTAGCAAGACGGGTTACTTCTACATCCATTCCTTCTAAAATTTTTTTTATGTATAAAGCGGTTATTTCTCCTTCTACACTGGGTTTTAAAGCTAAAATAATCTCACTAAATTTTTCTTTTTTTACGCGTTCTAATAATTTCTGTAATCCAATATCTTCGGGATTAATGTCATCTAGAGGAGAAATTAAACCTGCAATTACATGATAGAGTCCTTTGTATGTTCCTAATTTTTCGAAAAGAAATACAATTTTAGAATCTTCTACGACACAAAGAGTTTTACGATCTCTATCTTGGTTTTGACAGATATCGCAAATTTCTTTCTCTGTTAGAGAATTACAAATTGGACAAGGGTGGATTTTTTCTTTTGCAACTTTTAAATTTTCTTCTAGCATCTCAATTTTTTCTTCATCAAAATCTAAAATAGAAAAAGCCATTCTTTCTGCCGTCTTCTCTCCAATTCCAGGAAAACATTTAAATGCTTCTATTAAATTTCTAATACTTTCTGGATACATACGTTCCTCTACTAAAATAATCCTGGCATAGCACTAGAAAATTTACCCATTTTTTGTTCTGTCATTTGATCTACTTTTTTCATTGCTTCATTGGTAGCTATCATGATCATATCTTGTAGCATTTCAATATCTTCTTTTTCTAAGCTTTCTTCTTTAATTTTCACATCGAGGATTTCTTTTTTTCCATTAATTTTAACATTTACCAATCCATTTTCTCCGATAAATTCTGTTTTGTCGATTTCCTCTTTTACTTTCATCATATCATTTTGTAATTTTTGTGCTTGTTTCATCATTGCTTGTATATTCATATTTTTTCCTTCTTTCTTTTATTTTATTTCTACTATGTCACTTCCAAACAGCTCCATAGCTTCTTTTATTTTTTGGTCTTCTTCTGTTTGTGTTTTTTCTGTTTCTTTGCTTTCTTTTTGCTCTATTATTGGTTCTTCCTCAAGAGAAAAACTTTTCCCTTCTTTTTTA
>DVKE01000028.1 GCA_018716225.1 Candidatus Onthousia faecigallinarum
ATTGTTTCTTATATCAATAATTTTATCTATATTTTCTCCTGTTAATTTATTTTCTCTTTTTAAAATTTGGCAATAGTTTATATAATATATAGAACTATTTTGATTATGATTTAACAATAAATTTGTTAAGAATTTGGTATATTGTAATAGATTGTCGTTTTTAGTAATATCATAAGCTTTCAAAATCTCTAATACTTGCATATTCATTAAAAAGTATTCTCCATCACTGAGCTTCATATCTTCAAATGATTTTTGCATTTCTAAGATATTAATATCACCCGCTTGATATGCTTCTTCATTTAAAACAAGATAAAAATTATTTGTTTCTATTTCTTCCTTATCTGCATTGTATTTGAAATAATATTTTTTAGATATATTATTATTCCATAAGCTTTCTATTTCAAACTTTTTATTTTTATTTATTCTTGCAAAAACAGATAATCTTATATCCTTTATATTAATAGAACCTACTAAACTAATGTTACTATTTAAATTAATTTCTTTTTTATTTTTAATAGCAGAAATCCAAAAAAATAGTTTATTAAAATCTTTATCTTCCCAATTATCAAAATTAACATCTTTGGAGATATTGGATTTATGACTTAGCAGACAAACTAAAAGAAAAACTAGAGGAAGAAGTACAACAACTTTATCAAGAAGAAAGAGAGCAAAAATTTAATAGTAATGATTTTTTAAAATTATTTCAACATATTAAGGAAAATCAAATTTTCTATAAAACTTATTTTAAATTAGGATATGATAACGATTATCAAATCTTTCAATATGATATCAATTTAGCCAAAAAAATCTTTGATAATAAATTTATCAATTATCATATTATTTTCTTTAAAAATGGACTGAATGCTATCATTAAAGTTTGGTTGCAAAGAAAGTCCGGAAGAAATGTATAACATCTTAAAAGCAGAATATCAAAATAAAAATTATTTTTAAATTTATTTCCATTTTCTAGTTTATTCGTGCACGACGTTTTCTCTTTTCCTTCATAAGATATGGTAAAAGGAGGAAAAAAACAAAATGAATGAAGAATTTCAAAATTTTCCATCAAATCCAGATCAACAAGATTGCCTTTGTAAGGTAATTGACTGCATTAGCAAAAAAGGTGCCACAGGTCCTACCGGTCCAACAGGTCCTACTGGACCTACTGGTCCTCAAGGAGTAACGGGTCCTACTGGACCTACTGGTCCTCAAGGTGTAACTGGTCCTACTGGGCCAACGGGTCCTCAAGGTGTAACTGGTCCTACTGGACCTACTGGTCCTCAAGGAGTAACGGGTCCTACTGGACCTACTGGTCCTCAAGGTGTAACTGGTCCTACTGGGCCAACGGGTCCTCAAGGTCCTACCGGTCCAAAAAGTCTTATGGATAGTTATGCTATGGTTCATGATGAAACAAATTCCACAGTAGGAGTACAACAACCAGTTCTTTTCCAAACAACAAATATTTCAAACAAGATCACTTATAATCCAAATACTGGTGACTTTACTATTCCAGAAGCCGGAATTTATCTAATTCATTGGTGGATTAATGTGAGAAATGCAAACAAAAAAGAAGACAGTTGTGAACCAAAAGCATTAGGTGTTGAACTTCACCAATTCTGGCCAAATGATGTCCTAATCGCTCACTCCTCAACTCATAATCGCCTTACTTGTTGTGACACTGGAACTATTAGTGGAAATGCCATTTTTGAAGCTCAACCTGGTGCAAGCTATCGCTTAATAAACACTTCTGATGTTGATTTTAGTCTCGTACCAAATGACTTATACTCAGCTGGCGTATCAATCTCTAAAATTTTCTAATCATATTATTACCATTCTTGCTGTTAACAGTTTTTGTTAACAGCTTTTTTCTTGAAAAAACTTTTCTTTTCGAAAAAACCAAAAAAAGTGTATAATAATACTGATAGACCAAAGGAAGTGGGAAAATGGATCAAGAAAAAATTGGCAAATTCATCAAAGAAATTAGAATCAAAAACAATCTAACCCAAAAAGATCTAGCAGAAAAATATGGCGTTACCTATCAAGCGGTAAGCAAATGGGAAAATGGAAAAAACATTCCAGATATTGCCTTATTAAAACAAATGAGTCAAGATTTTAATATAAATATAGAAGATATTTTAAACGGAACCTACACCAAAAAGAAGAAAAACAATCATAAAAAGATTATTTTCATTTTAGGAGGAATCATTATTGCCCTAGCAATTATTTTCACTGCTTATATTCTCTTTCATCACGATGATTCTTTCGAATTTAAAACCATTTCTAGTCAATGTGATCAATTTACGATTACTGGCAGCCTCGCCTACAACAGCAATATCTCTTCTATTTATATTTCTGATATTAATTATTGTGGCGCAGAAGATAACACCAATTATCAAAAAATCGAATGTACCCTATATGAAAAAGAAAATAATACCAAAACAGCCATTCAAACCTATCATTATGAAGAAGAACAACCAACCAAACTAGATGATTTTTTGAAAACGATCACTTTTAAAGTCGATGATTATCCTCAAATATGTAAAACGTATGAGGAAAATAACCTCTATTTAGAAATCAAAGCAACGGATGAGGCCAATAAAACAACTTCTTATGAAATTCCCCTATCAATAGAAGACAACTGTTAAAAGGATTCAACCTTAAGTTGAGTCCTTACAACTTGCTCTTTATAGTATAAAAAAGCACTTTCTGCTAAATTGTAAAAAGAAGGAAGTGTTTTTCTATGAAAAAAAGAAAAAAATGTTTTATCTTAATAGGAATTATTCTATTTCTTATTATTTTAGCTTTGGTCTTATTCTTTTTAAATAAGCAAAGTACAAATCAAAAAGCACTAGCAACTACGAAAAGTTTAGTAACTTTACAAAGAGAATATGAAAAGGATTTTAAAACAGAAGGGTATACGATCGATGATCCAAATGTCATTTTAGATCCTTACCATATCTCACCCTTAACCGCTTTAGTTCTCTTTGAAACAGAAGAAGAAGTAACTCCTACGGTGACCATCGAAGGAAAAGATGACTTAACAACTTATACCCATACTTTTGAAGCTAGTAAAATTCATCAATTACCAATCTATGGTCTTTATCCGGATCAAGAAAATGAAGTCAGAATCAAATATGAAGAAAATGGAGAAACCATTGAAAAAACAATTACCATCCAAACCGATCCTCTACCAGATGACTTTATCTTACCTACGAGTGTAACAGCCGAAAAAGATTCTTTAAACAACGATCTTTATTTCTTTACTCCCTCTAGCAAAGGGTACACTTGTGCTTATGATGTAAATGGGGATGTCAGATGGTATCTTACTAATTATGCTCTATGGGATAACGCAAGACTAGAAAACGGTCACATGCTAATCAGTACCGAACGTCTTATCAATTCTCCTTATTATATGACTGGCCTATATGAAATTGATCTCTTAGGAAAAATCTATGTAGAATACAGCTTACCTGGAGGATATCACCATGATTATGATGAACTACCAAATGGCAACTTACTTGTCGCTAGTGATAACTTCGATAGTGGAGCGGGAACGGTAGAAGATTACGTCGTAGAACTCGATCGAAAAACTGGTAATATTGTAAAAACATTTGATATCAAAGACGTATTACCAATGGACGAAGGAAAAAGTGAAAATTGGAGTGAATATGACTGGTTCCACAACAACTCTGTTTGGTACGATGAAAAAACAAACTCCATCACTCTTTCTGGTCGTCATCAAGATGCTGTCATTAATATTGATTATGATACCAAAAAATTAAACTGGATTCTTGGAGATCCGACCAATTGGAGTGAAGAGTATCAAAAATATTTCTTTACCCCAGTAGGAGATAATTTCGAGTGGCAATGGAGCCAACATGCAGCAATGATTACCCCTGAAGGCTACGTTTTCCTCTTTGACAATGGGAACAATAAATCCAAAATTGAATCCGACTATGTAAAAGCCGAAGATAGTTATTCAAGAGGTGTCATGTATAAAATTGATACCGATAATATGACCATCGAACAAGTATGGGAATATGGGAAAGAACGTGGTAGTGAATTCTACTCTCCTTATATTTCTGATGTTGATTATCTAGGAGAAAATCACTACATTGTACACTCTGGAGGAATTGTTTATGTCGATGGTAAGAACTCCAATCAACCAGCAGGACTTGGTGGTGCCGATCGACTAGTGTCCGATACCGTTGAATTATTAGATGATGAAGCAATCTTCGAAATCATTCTTCCCACAAACAACTATCGAGTAGAAAAATTAAGCCTCTATCAAGAAGGAGAAACTTTCCAAACAGGAAAAGCCAAAAGATTAGGAACTCTTGGAAAAACAAAGGTTACAAAACAAAAAATAGGTCCTATCTTAGGTGCTAAAGTAATTGATGAAACTTACGAATCACATAACATCTCTTGGACCAAAGAAGAAGACCGCTTAGTCTTCACCGGCCAATTCCTAAGAGAAACTGATATCAATGTAATTCTTTATAAAGACTTATCCTCTAAAATCTATAATGTCCCTATTAGTAAAAGACCCTATACGGCCCTTTGTCTTGATATCTTTACCGAAGAAGAAAATGAAAATGGCATTGTGGTAACCAAATACATCAACCAAGAAGGATTAAGCGGTAACTACTCCATTTATTTAGAAATTGATGGAACTATTTATAATACAGGAGAATACATTACCTTTTAAAAGGGCTTTCAAAAAAAAGAAAGTTCTTTTCTTTTTAAATAAAAACATTAAAAAAAGACGTTAGCTTTTTACTTTTTGCTTTTAAACATACTAAGGTCTTTCTTTTAGATTTTCCCTCATCAAACGTTCTACTTCATGATACAACTTCTCATTTGCTTCTTCTAAACTCATATCTTTGGGCACTTGAAAGGGGGTTCCATAACGAATTGTTAAATTTTTACTCCGAAATTTGTAATCTCCAGTCAAACCAAAAGGAACAATCGTCGCCCCGGTCTTTTGAGCCATAGAAACTGCCCCAAATTTAAAGGGTAACAAAAACTTTTTCGTTTTGTTCCTCGTCCCTTCTGGAAAAAGTCCTACTGCTCCTTGATGATTTAAAATATCAAGAGCTTGTTCTGTTGCTTCATGATCATGAATTTGTCGATTCACAGAAATACAACCAAACATTTTAAAAAACCAAGCAAAATGACCATCGAAATATTCTTTTTTGGCCATATAATGAATGACTCGTTTGGTAGCCATAATGGTTAAACATTGATCATATACATGTTTATGATTTCCTACTAGTAAAATTGATCCCTCTTTGGGAATTACTTCCTTATGAATGATCTTAGGATTATAATAAAGCCGAAAAAGAACACGCATAAGGGGTGTAAATATTCGATAAGCCATCTCCCCTTTAAACTTTTTTGTTTGCTTCATTCCTTTCACGCTCTCTTTCTTCTTTATTTTCTTGTTGTAACTTTCGAAAATCAACTTTTCCAATCATTGTCTTCGGCAAAGCCTTCCGCACTTCATATTCCGCCGGCAAAGAATAGCGTGGTAAATTTTTCTTACATAATTCCCTTAACTCTTCCTCTAACTGCTTACTCCAAGTATAGCCCTTTTTAAGAACTAAAAATACTTTTACCACTTCCCCTTTATAAGGGTGAGGAACCCCAATGGCGCTACCAAGCATAACGGCCGGATATTCTTCTAAAACATTTTCTATTTGGTTAGGATAAATATTATAACCCGAAGAAATAATCATCCGTTTAATTCTTCCCGTATAAGTAATATACCCATTTCGATCCATGGACCCCAAATCACCGGAATGAAGCCAAATATTTCCATCCTTATGTAGATGAAGGACTTCATTGGTTTCCTTTTCATTATTATAATAGCCAAGCATCACATTTGGCCCACAAACACAAATTTCTCCCTCTACCCCATAAGGCAATTCTTCATCCTCTGGAGAAAAGATCCCCATATAACAACCCGGAAAAGGGATCCCAATCGTACCTGGTTTGGGAGATTCTTTAAAGTTAAGAGCCACAGCGGAAAGACATTCACTCATTCCATAACCTTGAATAATTTTAATTTTGGCCCCATGATCTGCTAAAAATTGATTGATCTGCTCTTCTACCGCTGGTTTTAAAACATCGCCACCCGAAATAACATACTTCAAATAATCAAGTCTTAAATGATCATTCTTAATTTCCATTAAAGCTTCAAATAACGTAGGAACCCCAATCACAAACTCAGGTTTATAGCGATCGAGCAACTTATCAAATTCGAAAGCATTAAATTGAGGAACCAAAATGCAAGTGGCTTTCAAACACAAAGCAGCATAAACACAAACACCTAATCCAAAGCCATGAAAAATTGGCATAATCGCAAGGCATTTATCCCCCGGTTCCAAATCAGTTAACCGGATTTTTATTTGTAAAATTAACACAATAAAATTCGCATTCGAAAGAACAATCGCTTTGGGAGTTCCTGTCGTTCCACCACTATGAAGCATAACGGCGGGATCACCCTTTGAATGAGAATAATTATAGCGATGATTCACATAATTTTTACCACTTTCTAAAAACTCTTTCCAAGTAAGATAAAAAGGATCCTTCTTCTTAGGTAACTCCGTCTTTCTTCCTTGGGTTACAAGATAGCCCATTTTTAAGAGCCAAGGCATCGAATCACTCGCTCTTACACAAATCACCCGAAAAACCTCTGTATCTTTTATAATATTTTTCACTTTCACATAATCAATATCAATCATAACAAGCATAACACTACTGGTCGCAATGAGGGTATCTTTGATTTCATTTTCACTTGATAAAGGATGAATCATATTCGAAACCGCCCCAATTTTATTCAAAGCTAAAAAACAAATAATGCCTTCTGGTGTGTTGGGCATACAAATCGTAACAACATCACCCCGACGAATTCCTTGCTTTAAAAAGGCTTTCGCACAAAGAGTAATTTCTCGATATAATTGATCGTATGTTGTCTTCGCTCCATAATAATCAAAAGCAATTCTATCGCCAATATTTCTTGTACAATTCCGAAAATATTGATACAAAGACATATTGGGAATTTTTAAATTCATATCTTTTTTATCGTAATA
This sequence comes from Candidatus Onthousia faecigallinarum, assembly GCA_018716225.1. GTDB lineage: Bacteria > Bacillota_I > Bacilli_A > RF39 > UBA660 > Onthousia > Onthousia faecigallinarum. The sequence continues at coordinate 7,092 of DVKE01000028.1, forward strand.
CTTTGCCCAAGGAGCTTTTGGTTTTTTATGAAAGCCTAAAAACTGAAAAAACTTCATATCATAAATATTTATACTCATTTTTGATTCTCCTTTTTTAATTTTTCCTTTACTTGATTCATGAGCTTTTCATTTTCTTCTGTCAAATCAGAAGAAGGAAGATAAGGCTTAAAAAAAGTAATCTTAACACTTCGTCTTAAAAACTTATATTTATGTTCAATCGCAAAGACAACAAGTGGACTTTTGGTATCATAAGACATTTTAACAGCCCCTATTTTAAAAGGTAAAATCACATCTTTCTTCAAGCGATTAATCGTGCCTTCCGGAAAAATACCAATTACTTTTCCTTCTTTTAATTCTTCTTCCCCTTTTACAAGAGCTCCATGATCATGAATCTTCCGATTTACAGGAATAATGCCCATAGCAAGAAAAATAGGCTTTTTCCACCCCTTAGCAAGACTATCTTTTGCTAAAAAATGAATTGTTCTTTTGGTGGAAGAAATTAAAAGTAAGCAGTCAAGAAAACTGGTATGGTTCCCTGCTAACACAACTCTTCCTTCGGCTGGGATATTTTCTCTTCCCACGTAAGTTGGCCGAAACAAAAGACGAAAGAAAAACGTCAAAATTGGTCTAACAATACGATAAAGTCTAGGTTCTTTCACTTTTCCTCCCCCGGCCTTTCCAAATAGTATTATAAGCGACAAATCAATTTTTGTATAACTTTTCAAAAAAATTACATAAAAATACATAATTCAAGGATACACGAAATGAAACGTTGTATATAATATACTATCTCATATATATTATAACAAAGGATTCTATCCTTTGCTTAAAAATTATATAAGACAGTGCTGTCGAAAAAAATATTTTTCACCCAAAAGCAGAAAATAACAAAAAAATAAAAAAAAGAATTGACGGATCCTAAGGCCTTGTGATAAGATAAGTATGTATTTCGAGCAAGTAATACAAACAAATCAAACGGTTTGGCTCTGCGCTCGTAGCTCAGTTGGATAGAGCGTTTGGCTACGAACCAAAAGGTCAGGGGTTCGAATCCCTTCGAGCGCACCATCTTATAATATTTTCGGGAAGTAGTTCAACTTGGTAGAGCACTTGGTTTGGGACCAAGCTGTTGCAGGTTCAAATCCTGTCTTCCCGACCATTCGAAAAAACAACGAGTTAGCTTAAGTCTACTCGTTTTTTTATTTTCTGCAAAGCTTGTCCCAAACACACTATCAAGACAAAAAATCCGCTTCATTTGAAAAAGCCTAAGCTAGGCCTTCTCTACTTGAAAATTACTATTTAAAACCGCAAAAGTTTGAGGAAAATAATTCATAACCGTCCAGAAACTGACTCCTCCCAAATTATATTTTTTAACCAAATCTAACTTAGCTAGTACGCTTCTCGCATCCTCAAACCAAACAACATGCAAAGCCCCATTCTCATCTTTATAATAAAAATAGGGAGCTTTCGCTACAGGATCAAATTGAATTTCAACTTTTTTCTCCGCCGCCAATGCTACCGCCGCCGTATTAGAAATAGATTTCGCTGGTCTTCCCTGTTCATAAGGTAGAGTCCAGTCATAGCCATAGTTTGGAATCCCCATCAAAATTTTTTTACTTGGTATTTCCGTAACCGCATAAGCGATGACACGTTCTACTTGATTAATTGGAGCAACAGCCATCGGTGGTCCATAAGTATATCCCCATTCATAAGTCATTAAAATAACATGATCGGCCAATCTTCCATGGGTGGCATAATCATGGGCTTCATAAAGAGTGCCCACCTGATCGCTTCTTACTTTAGGAGCCAAAGCGGTCGTCACAATAAACTCTTCTTCCTGAAGACGAGTAACAACTTTTTCTAAGAAAGCATTATATAATTCTTTATCCATAGGATAAACATACTCAAAATCAATATTCACTCCCGCATAGCCTTTATTTCTTAAAGTCATGATCAAATTAGAAATAAGTCGCTCTTGAATTCTTTCATTACTTAAAATAACATGAGCAAGATCACTATCAAAGCGACCCGTAGCTCCAATATTAGTCATGACAAGCATCGGTAATGTATTATTATCTTTTGCTACTCTTATTACTCGACTATCATTTAAAGGGATCAAATCCCCAGAACTTGTGACCTGATAACTAAAAATACTTAAAAAAGTCAAACTCGGTAAAGTCAAAGCAAGCGTAATATCACTAATAGTGGGATAAGCATAACCATTTACGAAAATACCCGGTTGTACCTCAGCAGGTATTACCAAAGATTGGCCAACCATTAATTGATCCACATTGGATAAACCATTCAAACTTGTAATATCTCTTACCGGAACCCCAAACCTTCTAGCAATTCCATAAAGGGTATCCCCTCGCCCAACCGTATATATTGTCAAAGTATCAACTCCTTACACTTTAACTATATGATAGAAAGAGAAAAGATTATACCTTTCAAAGAAAGAGAAAATGCGTTATAATAAAGTCATCGGGAAATGGCTCAGCTTGGTAGAGCGCTTGCTTCGGGAGCAAGAGGTCACCAGTTCAAATCTGGTTTTCCCGACCATGATTAGAGGTAAACATGAAAAAAGAAACAATTATACATCCCTTACAACCAATTTATACAGAAGATTCTCTTATTTTAATATTAGGGTCCCTTCCTTCCAAAAAATCAAGAGAAGAAAACTTCTATTATGCCAATCCAAAAAATCGTTTTTGGTCCGTCCTTTCCCAAATATTTCAAGAAACGCCAAAAACAAAGGAAGAAAAAATTACTTTTTTAAAAAAACATCGATTGGCTCTATGGGATGTCATTCATTCATGTGATATAAAAGGATCAAGTGATGCTTCAATTTGTAATGTAAAAGCAAATAATATTTCAAGTTTAATCAAAAAGACAAAAATAAAATATATCATAGCCACGGGTCAAACAGCCAAGAAATATTATGATAAATTTCTTTTACCCAAAACCAAAATAGAAGCGATCGTCTTACCTTCCACCTCTCCTGCTAACGCCAAAGTAAAAGAAGACGAATTGATCAAAAAATACAAAGTCATAAAAGACTTATTAGAAAGAGGTAATCTATGAAAATAATATCTTGGAATGTCGCCGGTCTAAGAGCCTGCTTAAAAAAAGGATTTGCGGATTTCTTTCAAGAAAGTAAGGCAGACATCTATTGTTTACAAGAAACAAAATTATTAGAAGAACAACTTACCTTTCATCAAGAAGGATATTTTGAATATCTAAATCCAGCCGAAAGAAAAGGATATTCAGGAACGATGATCTATACCAAAAAGAAACCCTTATCTGTGACTTACGGTATCAACATTGAAAAGCATGATCAGGAAGGAAGAGTCATCACTTTAGAATATAAAGACTTCTACCTAGTTACTGTCTATACCCCCAATGCCAAACGAGGACTAGAACGACTCGATTACCGAATGGAATGGGAAGATGATTTTAAAAATTATCTAAAAGAGCTTGATCAAAAGAAACCCGTTGTAGTCTGTGGTGATCTCAATGTCGCCCATGAAGAAATTGATTTAAAAAATCCCAAAGCAAATATTGGCAATGCCGGCTTTACCTATGAAGAAAGAAACAAAATGACGGACTTATTAAACGCTGGCTTTATTGATACCTTTCGTTACTTTCATCCCAACGAAGAAAATCACTACACTTGGTGGAGCTATATGGGCAATGCCAGAAGTAAAAATATTGGTTGGAGAATTGACTATTTCCTAGTTTCCGAAAGAATTATCGATAAAGTAAAAGATACTATGATCTATCAAGATGTCTATGGGAGCGATCATTGCCCTATTGGTATTAGTCTAGAATTAGACTAATATTTTTTTATACAATTTTTCCAAAGAAGACAAACGTAACTAAACCCTACTCCATGATCATGCACTTCACCCTGCCGAGGCCCATTCCGAAAATATCCAAGCTTAAAACTTACTCGAATCTTACCCTGCTTTAAACAAGAAAGAAAAAAGGAAAAATCACGTAACACATAAAAAGAAATCGATTGAAATTCCACAAATTCACAAGCAGAAAAATAAGAAACCGAAGCCAAAAAGAAAGCTAACGCCTGCATTTTTCGATATAAATGCCGCCTTAAAGTAGAAAAACTCCAATAAATTGAAGTATCAATCAATTGTTCCTTTTCATCATAACAATAAAGTTCCAATCGTTGTTTTTCTTCATTCACAAATAATTGAAAAGAATAACCACTTGCTACTTTCGTTTTTTTATAAGCAGAAACAGACATATTTAAAATTTTTTCTTGATGAGAAGAAGAATACCCATAAAAATCTAAAAACTTCTTAAACTGATAAGAAGATGTATGGTATGTGGCTTTTCATGAAATAAAGTAAAATACTTTTGTTTTATTTTTCCCTGATAAAGCTTCTTTGTTTTAATCTCAATTCCCTCATAATCCGGCAAAGACGATTGATCTGCCTTTTTCCCCAAAAGATCCTCAAAAAGAGTTCCCACACTACAAGGGCCATGATGATCATTACAAATCTTTCCTAAAGCTTGTATTCTCTCAAACTCTTTTTTAACTTTTGAAACGCAAAAAGATTCTGCATATTTATCACCTCTATTAGGTAGGTATATACACAGAATTGTTTTCTTTTACTAGTTTTTTACATTTTCTTGAACCGTATTTATCTTTTGCGTCGATTTGATATGCTCTCCAATAATTTCCGAAACTTCCAAGATCGTCACAAAAGCACTATCATCCATCTCTTCCACAAGATGTCGCAATTCAAAAATTTCAATTCGGGTTAATACACAATAAAGAACTTCTTTTTCTCCACTAATCAAACCATTTCCCTGAATGAAAGTAACCGTTCTTCCTAATCTTTTGTAAATTTCCGCTGCCAAGTTTTCACCATGATCTGTAATAATCAAAGCAGCTTTGGCTTGTTCCATACCTTCCGAAACAAAATCAATAACCCGGAACGTAATGAAATAAGTAAGCAAAGAATACATCGCACGATCAAAGCCAAAAATAAGGCCTGCCACCGTATAAATAATAAGATTAAAAACAAGAACTACTTGTCCAACAGAAAAAGGAGATTTTTTACTAATAACAATCGCCACAGACTCTGTTCCATCCACACAGCCACCAAAATGAATAACAAGCCCCACACCAATACCTAGCAAAGCTCCACCAAAGACTGTCGCCAACAACATCTGATCGGTAATAGGCTCGAAAGAATTAAAAAGCGTTAAACAAACAGAAAATAAAAGCATACTATAGACCGTTCGTACCAAAAAGCCCCGACCAAGATTAAGATACCCTACACAAACGAAAGGAATATTTAAAATAAGGATGAAAAAGCTAAGCGGAACCCCTGTCACTTTTGTAAGGATCGTAGAAACACCCGTAACTCCTCCATCCAAAATAGTATTAGGAATTAAGAAAGCTTCTAAGGCATAAGCTGCTAATATCGCTCCTATGGTAAGGAAAAAGAAAGAGCGAATATATCTTCCATAATGTCTTTTTATTTTGTCGAGTAGACGACCTCCATTTTCTTTCATTTCTTTACCTCTTTTCTTTTATTTTGTGAGGTTGAAAGTAAAACTATCGCCCCTCACGGAACCGTACGTGCGGCTTTCCCGCATACGGCTCTTCACATAATCTTTGAAGTTTACCATAACTTATAAGTTATTCTAGGTTTTACCAAAGGGTTATATTTTATTGTTGCCATGTACTTTTCCCATGTCATTTTACCCCTTTGACTTCTTCTACTTAGCCATTTCTTCAATTGTAGTAATGTATAATTATATATTTCTACTAACCAATTGAAGTTAAAACTTATTCCATAATAGTTATAGTATCCTGTTAATATTTTATTTAGTTGTTTAACTAAATCTTTAGGTTTAGTATCTCTATTTACTTTTATATGCTCTTTTAGCTTTTATTTCTTTTGTTTTGATTTCTTCTCACTTGTTTTATATCCAACCATATAGTAACCTTTTCTAGATTTGCTATTGTAGATATTAAAGCCTAAGAAATCAAAGTTATCTTTTGTTTTAGATTTTCTTCCAAAAGGAAATATTCTAGTTTTACTAGTCTCTATTTCTAAATCAAATTTTGCAAGTCGCTCTACTAATTCTTTGTAAAACCACTTAGCTTCCTCTTCTTTTTCAAAACATGCGACAAAGTCATCTGCATATCTTACTAAATGAGCTTCACCTTTATATTTAGTTTTAACATATAGTTCAAACCATAAGTCTAGTACATAATGTAGATAAATATTTGCAAGTATTGGTGATATAAGTCCTCCTTGAGGTGTTCCTTTTTCTGTATCATAGTAATTATTATTTTCTATAATCCCAGCCTTTAGAAACCTCTTTATATACCTTATAAAATTCTTATCTTTTATAGTATGTTCTACGAATTTTATCAACCATTCATGATTAACATTATTAAAGAAACCTTTTATATCTGCATCAACTATGTAGTTAATTTTCTTCTTCATAATTATCTTATCAAGTGCATTTATTGCTTGATGACAGTCTCTATTTGGTCTAAATCCATAAGAACACTCTAAGAAGATAGGCTCATATATTTCATTTAATATATCTGCCATTAATCCCTCTACTATTTTATCTTGATAACTAGGTATTCCCAATGGTCTTTTATCGCCATTTGCTTTTGGTATATAAACTCTTCTTGATGGATATGGCTTATATCTAAATTTCTTCATATCATCATATAGCTTTCTTATGTTTTGCCATAAGAGTATCTTCATTAATATATTGCATTAGACTTTGAACATTTTTGTATTTTATTAACTGTCTTCTTATTTCTGAATAATCATTTTCCATAATATCTTCACCTTTCCTATGTGTATTTGCTTCTTATTCAGAAACGACTACATGCTAGTCCCTTCGCTCCTTAACCTACCACGTTATATCTTCACTACTATGGACTAGTCCGACTTCTTGTGAGTCATTTACAAACCTTTGATTTTATTCATCTTTAAGACCTCACTGCCAGTTTGTATTAAACCTTTATCGTTGGTGTTTTAAACCTTCAACGCTTTGGAACTCACAAGACCTCACAGGTACACTAATTATATTATGATTTGCTCGAAATACCCTTAGACCCCGATGAAACCTACACATTCTTGTCATTACCGTTTGTGTATTGTTGCCTACTGTTATGAATAGAACATCGGCTTTCATTTATCGTGTTAACGAGGCTCAATAGCAGAGAATATTTCCTCTGGATAGTGTCGTATCTATTCCTCTCAAATCTCCTAGTTCTAACGCTTAAACCTAATCTCACGATTTTGGCTCCATAGACTAGTACTAGTTCCTGACCTGGTTTACTAGGTTGGTTAGTACCCAACTATATAATTAGTGCTTACTGTCGCACATTCATTTCATCACCTCCGATATATCAAATTTATTTCTTTTCACTATTTAATTCTAAATCTAACTTTATCATATTCACTTTATAATTTTTATCAATTTTATTCAATTTCAAGTCTTCAATAAATAAAGTAGCTTTAAAATCTTTTACAGTTTTTTCTATCGCTTCCTTCAAATCTTTATTAACAGATAAATCTAACACCTTAATAGGAGTTTTTAAAGAAACATTATTATTGGTTTTCTCTCCTCTAGCAATACTAATAATTTCAATCATTTGATCTCCTAATTTTACTTCCTTTTCAAAAGAATAATTTAATTCTTTAATTTCCGTTAAATGAATTGATTTTTTATCATAATATAAATCTTGATAAATTTCTTCTGTAATAAATGGAAAATAAATACTAAAGTCTTGTAATAATTTATAAAGTAAAGTATAAACTGTTTTTTGACCTGAATATCTTGCTTCATCACCAAACTCTTCCGGCCTATATAATCTATGCTTTACTATTTCAATATAGTTGTCGCAAAAATTCCAGAAAAATTTTTCCAAATGATTTAAAGCAAGGCCCACTTCATATTCATCAAGATATTTTAAGAATCCTTTTTCCATTTCTTGATATTTTCCTAAAATCCATTTATCTATATATTCAAAATCACTAAATTCTTTGTCTTTATAATCTTGAAGATGCATTTCAATAAACTTAGAAACATTCCAAATTTTATTTACTAATTTACGTCCACGTTGTAATGTTTCTTCACTAAATACAATATCTGTACCTAAACGCCCTGAACCGGCCCAATAACGAATAACATCAGCTGAGTATTGATCAATAAGAACCAGAGGTTCAACTTTACTATTACCTTTACTCTTACTGATTTTTTCTCCTTTATTAGCCATTACAAATCCAGAAATCATAACATTATCCCATGGTCTTTGTCCAAAGTGATAAAAACTTTTAACTATTGTATAAAAATCCCATGTTCTGATAATTTCTGAAGCGTTAGTTCTTAAACTCATTGGTTTTAATATGTTTTCATAATTATCTTTTTCACCATAACGCATATTGATTAATGGAGTTACAGAAGATGTTGCCCAAGTATCCATTACATCTGTTTCAGGAACAAACTCAATACATCCACATTTAGGACATTTATCTACTTTTGGAGAATCTACTAATGGATTTACAGGTAAGTCTTCTTTTCTAGCAAATATTGGCTCTCCACACTCTTTACAATACCAAACAGGGAATGGAACTCCAAAGTATCTTTGTCTTGATATACACCAATCCCACATGATATTTTCAACCCATTCATTATATCTATTTTGCATGTGAGCTGGATGCCATTTAATTTCATTTCCAATTTTCAAAAAGTCTTCTTTATGATCCATGGTATTAATAAACCATTGTTTCATAACTGAATATTCAACTTCTTTTCCACATCTTTCATGCACTTGAACTTCATGTTCTAATTCTTCAATTTTTACAACATATCCACCTTTTTGTAAATCTTCAATAATTTGTTTTCTAGCTTCTTTAATTTTTAGTCCTCCATAATTTGGAACACTATCTATAATTCTACCATCTTTTGTAAAAATATATTTTAATGGTAAATTATATTTTTTCCACCATTCAATATCGGTTTGATCTCCAAATGTACAACACATAACTACGCCAGTACCTTTATCAATAGCAACTTTTTCATCTGACATTATAGGTACTTCTACATCTATAACTGGAATATGTGCTGTCTTACCAATTAAATGATTATGCTTTTCATCATTAGGGTTTACAAACACACAGACAATAGCAGGTAATAGTTCAGGACGTGTTGTAGCAATAGTAAATTCTTCATCATCCTCAACTGTTTTGAAATTAATATAGTTAAATGTTGTTTGAACCGTTTTTGTTTCTAACTCTGCTTGAGCAATAGAAGTTAAACATTCATTACACCATAAAGCTGGAGACTCTTTATGATAACAATGCCCTTTATCAATCAAATCTAAAAAAGACATTTGACTGATCTTAATAGTAGAAGGACTAACTGTCTTGTAGTGAATATCCCAATCTGTACTAACACCCAATCTGCTAAACAATTGTTGAAATTCGGCTTCGTACTTATCAGTAGTCTGATAACATAATTTAGAAAATTCTTCTCTACCTATTTCATGAGCCTTCTTACCTTGTTCTTTTTCAACAAGTCTTTCACTTGGTAATCCATTATCATCAAAACCAAAAGGATAAAAAATATTAAATCCTCTTAATCTTTTATATCTAGCAATCATTTCTGTCTGGGAATAAGAAAAAATATGCCCAATATGAATTTTACCATTAACTGTTGGAGGAGGTGTATCTATAGAAAACACTTTCCTTCCATCTGGAATAAATTTATATATCTTATTCTCATTCCAATAATTTAACCATTTTGCCTCTTTCTCTTTTGCATCATATTTCTTATCTAACATAATTTTCTCCTCCTTCATTTTTCTTGATCAAAAAAGACTCCATCCTTAAAAGGACGAGTCTTCCCGTGGTACCACCTTATTTATTGCGAATGCAATCACTTAAAACTTTAACGCAGTTCTACGATATTTCCTACTTTTTTTCAAAAATATGACTCCATCGCTACCTTCCATTCCTCTGCTTGTATAGTTGCACCTTCCCTATACTCTCTAAAAAGAAAAAGAAATGTACTCCTCGACTTCTCCGTCTTTTAGTTCAAAGATATTATAATATATTTTTTCTTATTTGCCAATAGATTTCTCTTATGCTATAGTAAAAATGGTGATAATATGAAAATACTAATAAAACCTTTCGAAGAAAAAGATCTAGAACAAGTAAAAGCTCTTATCATGGAATGCTTTCCCACAATTGGAATACCAAATATAAAATATCAAGAAGAAGAAAAACATTTCACGCTCGTAGTACAAACCGAAAATAAAATAATTGGTCATGTTCGAATTGATGAAATTTATGATAATATCAGAGATCGCTCCCATTATCTTTTGGATTATATGTGTATCAAAAAAGAATACCAAAATCATGGAATTGGCTCAAAACTACTAGAACATGTTACCAAAATAGCCAAAGAAAAGAAGATCAGTTACTTAGAATTAACCTCAAGAAAAGAGCGTCATAACGCTCATCAATTCTACTTAAAAAACGATTTTCAAATAAGAGAAACTTACGTTTTCCGTAAAGAAATTTAATTCATCTCTTCATCAAAAAAAGAAGAAAAACAACTCTTATATCGATCAAAACCATGAGCAAAAGAAGATCCCTCTTCAAATAAAGATAATCTTCCTTGAACACGGAAATAAACTCTCTCGAACAAAATCTTCTGCATTTTTCCCATTCTTATTTCTGTCATTTTTTCTCTCTCCATTTCTAGTTTTATTTTCGGACACATTTTACCACCTTCCACTTCTTCTTGTCCTCCCTCTTACCTTATCATATTTTTATCATTTTAATTCATTTTGGCTTTTAAAAGAAAAAAATGACCCCCAAAAAAGAAAAAGGTCAAAAATTCACTTTTTAAGGTCAAGATCCAAAATTTGGTAGTAAAATGTATTATAATGAGCAGGAACAAAACATAGGAAGAAGTAGTACCTTATGAAAGTAGTAATTGTAGAAGATAAAAAAGAAATAAATAATAAAATAAATAAACTTACAAATCGTATTTTAATAGAAAAAAATTATGACTCAGATGTTATTTCTTTTCTTGGCTATAATGAAGAATTAAAAAAGATACTCTATAGTCCAGAGAGAAAAATCTATATTTTAGATATTATCTTAAATGATTATTCTGGTCATGACATTGCAAGAGAAATAAGAGAAAAAGCCAAAGATTGGGATAGTATTATTATTATCTCCTCTGCCCATAATTTAAAAGAAACACTAATTTCTGAGCGACTTTCTATCTTTACTTATTTATTAAAAGAAAAAAACTTTGAAGAAGAATTGAAAGAAACGATCGAAAGTGCTTTATCCATTCTAGAATTAAAAGGTGTTCTTACTCCTAATAAAGAATATAAATTAATTCATGATGATATTTTATACGTTAAAAAAGAAAAAAACAGTAAATATTGTAATATTCATACTTTAAAAGATATTATTCGCGTAAGAAAAAGTTTAAAAAGTATTCAACAAGAACTAAAATTGAAAAAAATCAAAAAATATCTTTTAGTAAATGAAAAAAATATCAATTTTCTAAAGGAAGAAGAAATTATCTTCAAAAACGAAGAAGTCTTAAAATTAAATTGATCTCTTTCTTCTTCTTTTTTATGTTAAAATGAAGAAAAGGAGAAAAATGATGTTATCAAAAGAGGACAAATTAGAAGTTTTAAAATTAATTCACGAAGAAAAGAACAAAGCTCAAACACTAGCAGTCGAAATATGTAGAGATCAAGTAGAATTACCAGCTTATACTCATCATGGTGATGCAGGAATGGATATTCGTTCAGCAGAAGATGTGATTCTCTTACCTGGAGAAACCAAAATAATTCCCACTGGCCTAAAAATAGCCATAAAAGAAGGATATGAACTACAAATAAGGCCAAGAAGTGGAATATCTCTAAAAACTCCCTTAAGAATTGCCAACACGCCTGGAACTATAGATAGTGGATATCGGGATGAAATTGGTATTATTGTAACAAATACATCCACTCAAACCGAAAGCAAAGAAATCTATTCCACCGCTCACAAAGGAAATAAAAATGGAATCTATCAAATAAAAAAGGGAGACCGAATCGCCCAACTTGTTCTATGTAAATATGAAAAAATAGAATGGAAACAAGTAGAACCAGGAGAAATGGAAACCATAGGACATAATCGAGGAGGAGGCTTTGGACACAGTGGAACCAACTAAAAAGAAAGTTTTAAGCTTAACAGAACCTTATGCTACTTTAATCAAAGAAGGAAAAAAGAGAATTGAAACCAGAAGCTGGAAAACCTCCTATCGAGGAGAACTTTATATCCATGCCAGTCTAACAAAAATTAAAAAAGAGACTAAAAACAAGAAGGAACTGATGGATTTATTAAAAGATACTCCCTTAAATTTTGGTTATATTATTTGTAAATGTCAATTAACAGACTGTATTTTAATGACCAAAGAATATGTTGAAGACATGAAAAAGAATCACTATCAAGAATATCTCTGTGGCGATTATCAAGAAAATAGATATGCTTTTGTATTAGAAGATATCATCCCTTTAAAAGAACCTATCAAAGTCAAAGGAAAATTAGGAATTTGGAATTATGAAAATCAAGACCAACTTCATTAAAAAACTCACAGAACTTTCTGTGAGTCTTTTTATACTATAATCTTTTCTATTCACCAAGAAGTGGTTCATAAACAGTACCTATAAACCATACTTCTCCCGTTTCCTTATCCCGAATCAAAAAGAAATAAGGACGATCAAAAGTCAAATCAATAATTTCTACCGGAACCTCATAGCGATACTCAAAGCCATAACTAGCCGTTCCAAGACCACCCATCATAGTAGCTGCTGCTGCTTTAATCCCTTCTTTTGAAAATTCAATATCTGCTTTATGCGTAGCTGCATCAATAGCAACAGAATGATCCAATATCATATTTAATAAATTGGCTTTATTAAGATCGAAAACATCAGTAATACCTAAAGATTGTAAGTCTTCCTTTAGTTTTAACTCATAATCAAATTGAAACAAAGGAATATATCCGGTAATCTTCGTAACAATTCCATCTTTAAAGTTTTCTGATTTTATTTCTTTTAATTTACCAATAATATCATTTACTTGATTCGCATCAGTATCTTCAATATAACGATCAAGACGAACCTCTTTAAGCATAATACCAATATATTGTAACGTAGTACCATCATACTCTTTCAAATCTTTTGCAAAAGCTTTCACCTATAAATCATCATAGAATAGAAAATCCGTAGAAACATCCACTCTTCCATAATTAGAATCTAACTCTTCAATATATTTATCAAGATAGCTTTCTATATCAAGATCATCACCACACCCCCTTCTTCTTGTAACCATTCTTCATATTTAGGACCAATCGTCGCCCAAATATTTTCTTCTCCAAGCTCACTAACAATATCATAATTATTAATAGCAGCCCAATCTCTACCGTCTTGGCATTCATAGCATTATCATTAAATTTGATAGAACTATAATTATCACCATCAATTGGAGAAATATAAACACTAAAATCCTCATGTTGATAACTAACTTCATACATATCTCAATATTTTCTGGTGTCGCTTGACTTGGTTGATTTCACTCCATATCAATCGCATGAGCATTTACTAAAATAAATTCTTGACTAGATACATCATCAACCAAATTATTAATCAAATGGAACGTTTTATCACTTACCCAAGAATTAATATTATCAAGACTTACAAAAGGATCATAAATAATTTCCGCATTATAACAATCAACTAACTTAGTAGTATACTCTTTATTGACTGAATTCTTATAAGCTTCCTTAATAAACATCGCATGAGCAAAAGACATATGATCATTATTCGTATATTTTTTAGCTTTGCAATCACCAACAACACTATCAATTTGCACTTTCGTATTCCCATCTCCTTCATCAAGCATCTTTAAAGCATACTTAATCGAAAGAGGACTATAAATTTTATTCACTGTCTCATTTTCAAGTTGTAAAAAATATAAATCAAAATCTTGTAATGAATTATCAGAAATTTGATAAGCAGATTCTTTTACTTGCGTTACTTCCTTAGAGTTATCCTTTGAAAAATTCTTGTTTTGATGGAAAACAATTATCCATAAAACAACTGCCACCACAACAATAATAGCAATAACAACGATTGCAATAATAATTTTTTTAAAAGGATAGTGTGAAAAATTCTAGGGAAAATTAGTTACACGAAATGAAAAAGATATAAAGAAGAAAAAACTTGAAGAAAGATAATATATTGTAAGAACAGTTGGTATTAAAAAATAGAGTGTTTTCATTACTTCATAATGGATAACTTTATTTTTAAACAGTCTCTTACTAATTTTTAAGAAAGAATATAAACAAGATAGCTATAGATTTATAGCTATTTTTTGCGTGGTATATGCACTAGCACATCTAAGCATTGAGGAGGGTTAGAACAAAAAAAGAAACTCATTTTTTTTGTTGAGTTTCTTATGTTTTATTATGGAGCAGATGAGGGAAATCGAATCCCCGTCACAGCCTTGGCAAGGCCGTATTCTAACCACTAAACTACATCTGCAAATAAAATACAATACTATTGTATCATATTTTTCCCTGATCGCAAACATTTTTTATAATGCTTCTGCTCTACCATAAACATTAACTTTTAAACGATAACTAGGAGAAGCAATATCCGATCCCGTATAGTCGCTAGCTAGCCATAATCTTAAATGATAAGTTGTACTGCTTGAGGAAGTTGTAGAACCAGAATATAAAATATATTCTCCAGCTGGAGCTCCTGCATTATTACTAGAAGTTGTTTGAGATAACTCTGACATTTTAATTGGTGCCAATACCTGTGTATCACTAGCACCAGAAGTCAAATAAAGCTTTACTGCCGAATCCGGCAAAGTACTACTTGAATTTTTAGCAACCGTAATCATATAATTTACCGTTACTCCCTCTGGATCCGTAACACCAACGGTAAAATCAAAAACATTAGACGAACCAGTCTGTGTTTTTCCATCTTCATCCGAAAGAGGAACCGCATTCATAATCGATATAGCATTACTATCTTCGGTATAAGACATATCAAGAATACCAGTCACGATGCTATTTACCTTCGCCCCTGTTTTAGTATATGCAAAAGCCGCATATGCAATACCAATCGCCAAGACAATTAATAAAAGAACCCCTATAAGAGATACGATAATTGTCTTTTTTTTCTTTGCTTTCTCTTCCATCATCATAACCTAGACACCTCACTAGTATATATAAATAAAATAACATAATTCTGG
>DVKE01000029.1 GCA_018716225.1 Candidatus Onthousia faecigallinarum
GAAGAAATGAAAAAAGAAATACTAAGTTTCATAGAAGAAGAGAAAAAAACTTATTTACAGTTAAAGCAAGCGATGAAAGTCAGCTCTTTTCAAGAAAAAAAGGAATTTGAAGAAGCCCTTTTGGAATTAGAATTGGAAGGAAAAATGTATGAAAAAGATGGAAAGGACTTTCTTCCTTTGACTCCCTTGCATCATCTTGATAAAGTAGTAGCAAAAGGAAAAGATCTTTTTTTAGCACAAGAGCAAGTCAAAATAGAGGCAGAGGTTCGCGGATCTTTTTCTCCTTTTCCGAATGATCTTGTCATCGTTAAAAAAGGTTCCGCCCCTACTCTTGAACAAATCATAAAGCACGATACTGCCAGCGTGATCCCTTTCTTTCTCAAACTATTAGAAGAAAGACCCCTTCACTATAAACAGATTCGCGCTTTTTTTCTTGTCAAAACAAAGAAACAACAATTAGAGCTTTTAAAAACCTTACACCAGTTAGAATTAGAGGGGAAAGTTTGGCGCCAAGAGAATACCTATACTGCTTTCCCAACCGATTATTATATTACCACGCTCCAACACTCTTCACATGGAATCACTTATTATCTTACTCAGGAAGAGAAAAGACATATTGTAAAAGAAGATGAGTTAAATGGAGCATTCCCTAGTGATACTATTGTTGCCAGTAAAAAAGGAAAGCATATTATAAAGGTATTAAAAAGAGGCCAAGAACAAGTGGTAATGGAAGTAGAAGAAAAAGATGGAGTCAAGCACTTGAAACCCGTTTTAATTCCAGGCGGGAATCAAGTCAGTGTCCGTATTAGTTCTCATGATATGAAATCGTTAGTCGATGGTGATCGTATTGTCGTTCATATTGGAACCAAACAATATGATGAGAATTGTTTTGAAGGAAATTATCTTGGAAAAATTGGTCATATTCACGATCCAAACACCTTTCTTTCTTCTATCGCTATTAGTAAGGGTTTCCCGATTACCTTTAGGGAAGAAACCATCCATGAAGCCAAAGCTCTACCAGGGGAGGTTTCGGAAGAAGAAGCGAAAAATCGGATTGACCTAAGAAATGAAACTATTTTTACGATTGATTGCCCAACTACCAAAGATATGGATGATGCCATCAGTCTTAAAAAACTAGAAAATGGCAATTATTTGTTAGGCGTTCATATCGCTCATGTCAGTCATTATATTAAACCAGATATGAAATTATATGAGGAAGCTTATCAACGAGGAACCTCCCTTTATCTCTTAAATACCGTAAATCCCATGTTCCCCCATTCGATCTCCAATGGCATTTGTTCTTTAAATCCGAATGTAGATCGCCTTACGAAAACTTGTCAGATCGAAATTGATCCTAGCGGTAAAATTATAAATTATGATATTTTTGATTCTGTCATTCACTCAAAAATAAAAATGGACTATGACTCGGTAAATCAGTTTTTAGCGGATGAAACAAAAAAAGAAGAATACCTTCCCTTTCAAAAAGATCTTTTCCTCATGAAAGAACTTTCCAATATTATCGATCAAAGAAAATATCAAAATGGATATCTTCCTTTCGCTTCCAATGACATTGAAGCCGTCTTTGATGAAGAAGGAAAAGTAACTGCTTTTCAAGCTGTTGATCAACAAACCGCTGGTCGCATGATTGAAAATTTTATGATCTATGCAAACTGTTGTGTTGACAACTATTTAAAATGGTTACCCTTCGCTTCCATTCATCGGATTCATGAAGAGATCAGTCATGAAAATGTTTTAAAAGCAATCGAAAAATTAAAAATTTTAAATTTTAAAATAAAAGCCAGCCAAAACGAAAAGGATAAATTTCTTCTGCAAAGTATTTTAAAAGACTATGCTACTTCTAGTACTTATCCTATTGTATCCAAGATTATTCTCACCTCTTTAGCGAGAGCAGAATATTCTACCGAAGATGATATCGGTCATTTTGGACTAGGATTAAAAGATTATACTCACTTTACTTCACCTATTAGAAGATTTCCTGACTTGCAAGTGCAAACGCTATTGGATGCTTATCAAGAAAATAAAAGCCGAGAAGCCTTTCCTTCCCAAGAACAATTACAAATAATCTGTGAACATTGTTCTTACATGGAACGTCAAGCTGATCTGGCAGAACAAGAAGCTCTTTATTTAAAAATGTTAGAATATGCCGAACAACATCAAGACAAATACTATCATGCTTTCGTAACGGAAATTGGACCCAATAGAGCCCTTCTTACAACTTCAAATCATATCCCAGGCTACTTAGATTATTCGAATATGCAAGGAAATGTCCTTTATTGTAGTTCCCGAGAATATTTAAAAAACAGACAAAATCAAGTGGTATTAAAAGTGGGAGATGAGTTATTAGTAAAAACCAAAAACTCTGATTACCAAGAATTAAAAGTAAACTTCGCTTTTGAGAAAAACTTAACCATGGAAAAAGAACAAAGAAAAGGCGCCACGGCTTTAAAAGTTTATCAAAAACGGAAAATACCCGCTAACTTTTAAAAAGAGAAAACTAGTTATTAAACCGTAATAAATAACCATCTGGATCTTGGAGCAAAAACTCCTTATCTTCATATATAGTTTCATTTGCTTGATAACGATTTATCATCAATTTTTTAAAAAACACGATCTTCTGATCCTTTAATTTTTGATAATATTCATCGATATTAGAGATCGTCATACTAAGATTGATCCCTCTCCCAAATGGATATTCTAATCTTCCAGTATTCCAATGATCATTGATTTCTTCGATCATAATTTGATTCCCTTCTAATTCCAAAAAAGCAAACTTATCTTCTTTTCTCTCATACTTTATTTGAAAACCAAGCAAAAGATAAAACTCTTTGCTTTTTTCAATATTTGTTACACTTAACTCAGGGATTAATGAATTAAATTTCATCATAGCACCTTCCTTTTTTGTTTATCAATTTGTGGTCAACCTCAACAATTTTCCTGCAACTTCTTTTATTTTAACGCATTAAAACATAGAAAAAACAACCTTTTTGGTTGTTTTCATATTCTAATTGGTACGGACAAATAGTATATCCGAAACCTTGGGAATAGTTGATAAACAACTAATCACTAAAATAATAATAACATAATTTTTAATAAATTAAAATTTTTTTTATTTAATTTGTTCACATCTATTTTTTAATACTCTAATTAGTTTTTTATGCAATTGTTGTTCTAATGTTTCATCATTATCCTTTGTTAACGTACCGTTAAAACATAATTCTTGAGATATATCGTTATATAATCCTGAAACTACTTCTGTTAATTCCCAACCATATTTATTAATAATTGGTTTAAACATTTCTAATTTATAATCAGCTAATGTTATAAGTGGCTTGGTAGTACCTAACCATCTCATTGATTCTTCAACAATTGCCTTACCTATTCCTAAACCTCTACATTTATCAGAAACATATAATGTACATATTTTTTGTTCTTCCTCGTCTCTTTTTAAACAAGCCATGGAAATTATTTCATTAACATTTTCAGGATTTCTAACAAATAATATATTTCGTTCATCACCATTTATAGTTGCTGGTAATTGTTTAGTAAAATACCATTCTTTATGTTTTGGGTAATCATCACAAATAAAATCTGTTATCATATAAATTTTTGTGGCAAGTTCCATAAATTCTTCTTCTGGAATAATTCCTACATATTTTTTTAAACTCTCAATATTTATCATATTAGCTTTTCCCCCTCAAAATTCGTTGTTTATGATACCACTTTTTGCCATATTTGTCAATTTATGATATAATACTTACGCAGGAGGGGATTAAATGGATAAAAATCGTAGAAATAGAATTGCTATTATTTCAATAATGACATATTATGCTAGACAAATATTCGATGAAACAAAACTTTATGAATTTAGAAAATCGCCATTAAAAAATGAATTACTTAACAAAAAGATTTACGTATATTCTGCCAAAGAAGATAAAGCAATTATTGGATATTTTAAAGTAAGTGATATTTTAAATGGTAACACAGATGAGATTTTACATGCTACAGGATATGATAAGAGACAAGATGGTCATGAAATAGTTGAATATTATGGAAAAAACAATCCAAATTGCTATGCTTTACATTTATATGATGTTACTGAATTTGAAGAATATTTATCATTAAGAGATATGAGAAGTATTTCAAAAAATGCTGATATGCCACAATACATTAAATTTATTTATGATAATGATCCATTATATGAGGTTATTATAGAATGGGATGAAGCATTCAGTTTAGATGGAAACTTATGTGACAATCCTAGCAAAACAAAACAAATGATATTACAAAAAGCTAGAATGAAAGGAAGAAAATAATATGGAACACGAAATGAAATTACAACCTGAGTATTATAATTTTATACTTAATGGTACTAAAAGAATTGAAATAAGACTTTTTGATGAAAAAAGACAACAAATCAAAATTGGAGAAACAATTAAATTTTTAAAAGAACCTGAATTGAATGAGTCATTTAATGCAAAGGTTATTGGATTATTAAGATATAATTCTTTTGAAGATATGTTTAAAGATTTTGATATTTCTGTTTTATCTGATAAATCTATGACTAAAAAAGAATTAATTGGCGTTCTTGAACAATTTTATACTAAAGAAAAGCAAGAACAATATGGTGTTTTAGGAATTAGAATTGAATTAATATAAAAGATGACAATGAGTTTTATCTCTCAAAGTCATCTTTTTCTTTGTTTAAATCTAAATCTTCAATGTCATCATTATCTAAAACATTGTCTTCATACATATCATTAACAACATCAATATATTTATCATCTTTATCATACCAACTATGAAGTTTATTATGTAAGAAAGATATTAGTTTTTCAAACTTCTCTTTCCAATATTCAAGAGTGTTTTTTAAATCATAAATTTTAGATTTTAAAAATGAAATTTCATTGTCCTTTTCTTTAATCGCATCATTTAAAGTCTTAACTCTTAAATTAAGTGCCTCATTATTTTCAGTAAGAGTTTTAATTTTATTATTATTGTTTTTTAATTGTTCATGAGCATTAACTAAAGTATTGGATAGCGTTTGGATCTTATCATATTCTTTACTTGTATTATTAACTTGTTCGATAAAGTCGATAAAAGAATCCTTATCCTCTTTTGATAAAATATAATTATCTTTATTTAATTTAGAATTTTTTAATTTATCAATTTTATATTTTATATCTTTAGAGTCTTGTTTTAACTCTAAAGATTTTTTGTTTGCTTGTTTTAAATTTTCGGTATTCTTTTCAATTTGTTTTTTCATTTCAATATAGTTATCCATATCAGATACATGAATATCTCTATTTCTACCTTTTTGTTTTTGTTTAAGGGTAGAATCTAAACTATATACTTGATTAAATTCTTCAATACATAAAGTTCTCATTTTATCTTGTAATCTAATTAATGATTCTTTAGTAAATACATCGGATTTACCAACTTGTTTTTCCATACCGTTCTTATTTTTATATTTAATTGGAACACCGACAATATGTAAATGTGGACTTGTCTCATCATAATGAATTATAGCACTGGCTACTTTAAAGTTAGGAACAAGCATTTCTAAATCATCAACTTGTTTTTGATAAACTTCAGACATTTTCTTCTTGAAGTTTTTATCTTTAGTGTCCCAATATTCTTTATCTCCAAGTTCAAGAATAATTTCACAAGCAAGATCTTTTTTCTCATTATTGGATACATTATCAAAATAATTTTCTATCATTCTACTAGGTCTAGTTTGTTTAGAATTATATTCTAATCTTGCTTCTTCAAATTCTTTTAAATATAGTTTTTTAACATCATCTAGTGGAGAAGAAGTTCCTCTTACTATTTCTATTAGTTCTTGGTTATCATCATATTTTCTATAATTATGTTTATCTACTTTTGATAATTGTCTTACATTTTGAATAGCATTATTAGGTAAAGATGTTGTTCCACTTAAATTGTTTTTACCATTTTGTTTAGATATATTTTTTCTATTTTTATCACTACCTAAATGTAATGAATAAGCAAGTTCTGACATAGGTTTCCTCCTTTCTAGAAGTGACCACTCAAATGGTCATTTTGGTTATCCAAAATTTCTAACCCCCTAGGAATTTTGTACGCTAAGCATACAAAATATCCAGTGGGCTAAGGTTTAACACCTTAGAAACCGTTTACTTTATTTCACAATAACCAAAACTTCGTAATGGTTAAAGTTCATAAGTATTAATTTTTAAATTGCTATCGCCACTTTCATTTACTTCGTAAACAAAACGTGCCACGCATTTTAAAAATCTTCTTCGGTAACATTATCTGGTATTGTTTCAAATACATCTCTAATGTTTACCTTTATATCATTTGGGTTATTCTTTGTAGTAAGCATTCCCATAGATAACCAATTCTTATCTCCATTATTATCTTTTTGTAATGGAAATGCTCTTATAGGGACTTCATTTCTTTGAAGTGGTCCTATATCTAATTTTTCAGTTTCTTTATAATAAGTACCTTTGTATAAATTAACTTCATAATATTCGCTTAATCTATATAAGTGTTGCATTACATCTTTAATAGGTAAGTATTCACTATATCTTATATTTGTATCAACGCATACACCATTAAAATCATAAGTAAGTGGTCTTTTTCTATCAATATAACCTTTTGTATATAATTCATTGAAATCATTATAGAATGTACTTCTAAAATTAATTTGTTTAACGACTAATTTTCCATTTTTAGTTTCTAATTCAACATCATCAATATATCTCATAATTATATCTGCTTTATCATCTCGATCTAATAAGTCCCAATTATCATTAAAAGCATAATAAGATATTGGTAATTTAACTTTATTGATAAAGTCCATCTCTCTTTTAAGTAATATATCTTCAGTAGTGAAGTTCAATTGTTCTGCTTGTGAATTTTCTAACAATTTAGAATTAATATCTTTAATCTGATTTTCTATTAATTCCAATTCACTTTTATATTCTTCTTCTGTAAATATTGAATCAATATATGCTTTTCTAATTCTATCTTTTTTGTTATTTAATGATTTTAATTCTTTTTCTAATTCTTGTTTTGGATTATCTACTTTTGATTTTAATACTGGTAAAAAGAACTCATTAACAACATTATCGTATTCCAATATATCAGCAAGTAGTGTTTTAATCTTTTCTTCAATCTTATCTTCTTTAATATTATTTTTACAATTTTCACATCTATAATAGAAATACCATTTATCATATTTAATTTTATGAGTAGCACCACCAGCAAGTATTCTTCCACATTTAGGACATCTTAATTTTTGTAAGAAAATATAAGTTTGAGTTCTCATATAATTCTTTTGATTTTTCTTCTTTTGTGCTTGACAGTTTTCCCATAGTTCTTTACTAACTAATGGTTCAACAACATTTTCATAATATACAGGTTTATTTATTGTTTTACCAGATACATAATCTCCTTTATATAATTCATTAGATAATATTTTCAATATTCTTGTATCTTTCCAATTTGTTTTACCTTGTATTTTTTCTTTATTAAATATATTTGCAATAGTGCTATAAGAATTACCTTCAAAATATAAATTAAATATTCTGATAACTATATCTTTTGTAAGTGGATCAGGAACTAATTTTTTATCAATACGTTTAAATCCAATAGGACAAACTGCTGGAATATGACCTTGTTTAATTGCTCCTGCCATACCGACTTTTGTTCTTTCACTTGTTCTTTCAATTTCATTTTGTGAAACTGACATCATTATTCTAGTTACCATTTTTCCGTTAGCTGTTGTTGTATTAATATCATCATTAGCACATACTAAATCAAATCCATACTTTTCAGAGGTTTTAAGTAAGTTTTCCCAATCATATATACTTCTTGATAATCTATCTAACTTTAAAGCAATAACAGTGTTTATTTTACCATTTTTAGCGTCATCTATTAATCTATCAAACTCTGGTCTATGATTACCTGTTTTAGCACTTATTCCAGCATCTTGGTAATAATCATATATCTTATATCCTTTAAATTTACAAAGTGCCTCTAATCTTTCTTTTTGTTCTGGTAAACTAAATCCTTCTTTGGCTTGATCTTCAGTTGATACTCTTAAATACAAACCACATATTCTTTCTTTGTCTTTCATATACTTCAACTCCTTTTACTAAAAAAAGAGGAGACAATAGTATCTAATTAAGTCTAAATACTACTGACTCCTCAATATAATTCACATTATATAATTTTATTTTATCTTTGCTTTTTATCATGATGTACCTCCATTTCTAGAGAATACCCTCTTTCATTGGTTATATATAATATCATTTTTTCAAGATTTGTCAATTCCCTCTATAGGGAATATATAGTATTTAGATAGTTTTTAAATAATCTTCTAATTCAGATAGTTTAATCTTATTAGATAGATTTTCAATAAATACTTCATTAGAATAATTGAATATTAAGAAAGTTTTATCTTTTATGATAATTCTATTAGGTTCAATATAAGTTAAATTAGTTCTATCTATCTTTCTTATATTACCATTAATGATTTTAGGTGTAGTCTTTGCAAACTCACATATCAGTTCTAATTTCTTTCTTAATGATTCTTCAATAGGTAATTCTTCTTTAATAATATTTACCATAATACCATCCTTTCTTTCGGATGTTTTTTGTAAATACAAAAAACTAATCCATTTCTGAATTAGTTATTTATCAAACTCAAACTATAAAAGTTCGAGCAGAATTCCTTTTGGTAGCGAGAGGGGGAGTCGAACCCTCGACCTTTCGGGTATGAACCGAGCGCTCTAGCCAACTGAGCTATCTCGCCATCGAACAAATTTATAGTATCATATATTTTTCTTCTTGGCAACCATTTTTTTGCTCGAATTTTGCCATATGGTACTTTCTTCTTCTTCCAAGCGATGTTATACTAAAGGAAATTTAGGAGGTATTTATGTTCTATGTTACAACCTACTCTTCTCCTCTTGGTATATTAATTCTACTTTGTAATGATCAAGCTTTATTAGGAGTCTTTCAAAACGGGCAAAAATATTTTCCCGAAACATTGATAAGTAAAGCTATTTTTAAAGAACATCATCCAATTTTAGAACAAGCTAGCAATTGGCTTGATCGTTATTTTAAGGGACAAAAACCAAATCCCTTAGAATTACCTCTTGAGCCCCAAGGGACTCCCTTTCAAAAAGAAGTATGGCATCTATTATTAGAAATTCCTTATGGAAAAGTAACAACTTATCAAGAGATTGCCAAAGCATTAGCAGAAAAAAGAAAAGGAAAAACAATGTCTTGCCAAGCAGTAGGGAGTGCGATCGGCCACAATCCTCTTGCTATCATCATCCCTTGTCATCGCGTCATTGGGAAAAATGGAACATTAACAGGTTATGCCCTGGGAATCGAAAAAAAGAAATTTTTACTAACTCTAGAACAAGAAGCAAGAAATCAGACAAGCCGAATAAAAGATTAATATCCATTTGTTCTTATGACTAGTTTATTCCATTTAAAGTACGTTTGCTAGGTACTAGAAGAGTAATCTTTTCGTAATAAAATTTTTGATTAAAAAACGGTCAAGAAGTCAACTTCTTCCTTTTCCAACAATCTTTTTTATTTTCTAGTATATACTAAATGTTTGTAAGTAATATTATTTTCTTCTTTTTCTTCTAGGACTTCTTTTTTCCACTCTTCGGGATAAAACTCGGGAAAATATACATCCGCTTTACTTTCCGCATTTACTTCTGTTAATAACATCTTATCGGCATAGGGCAACATTTGCTGATATATACTGGCCCCTCCAATAACCATAACTTCTTTTCCATATTGTCTAATATAGTTTAATAAATCATCGAGCGAATGAACAATGAAAACTCCAGGGATTTCTATATTCTTCTTCGTTAAAACAATATGTTTTCTTTCTGGTAAAAGTTTCGGTAAAGATTCCAAGGTGTTTCTACCCATAATAATTGGTTTCTGTAAGGTATGATCGCGAAAAAACTTCATATCACCTTTAAAATGCCAAATTAAATCGTTATCTTTTCCAAGTTCTAAATTTTTGCCTACGGCAGCGATCATCGTAATATTCTTCATCTTAAGTTTTCTTCCTTTCAAAATTACATTTTAGATAAGGTCAGCTTATAAAATGGCTCCTAGATCTATATTAATAATAAGTCTTATAACCACGAAAAGTTCTTTTCCCCTAAAGCAAGTTTTTAATTTTATCATAGAGATTCATAGGTAGAATCTATATATTCCTTCATAAATTTTTTGCTGTTTTCTCTCTGATACAACCGAAATTTATAAGCTCGGTCACTTGCTTTTACTTTAATGTGCAAACAAGTGCTTGTCAATAGTTTTTCTTAAATTTATCCTCATGGATTTTACGATTATATAAGAAACTAAAAATAGAACATTTTAACTTGTAAATCACAACCACCCGGTGAAATTTGACAAAATCATTTTTTTTGGTATAATAAGCGCACTTTAACAAAGGGGGATATATATTATGTTTAAAGGTACAAAAGAGAAAAAAGCTAGAAAGCTAGAGGAGAAAATTAGAGTCACTAATCTAAAAATTTATCAAGAAAAAATGGATGACACTTGTTTCTTAGCAGGAACGATCTCTACGGGAGCGATTATAGCAACGTTATTGGGAACAACGATATTGAACAATGCACTAACTTATGATCTTATCAATCCTATTGCTAGCGTTCCAGCTTGTGCACTTATAGGTCTTGCTTGCTTTGGTACCGTAACAAAAATAACAAAAAAGAAAACCGACAATATGAAAAGATTAAAATTCTTTGCAGAAAACAAAGATCTTATTAAGGCTGGAGCAGAAGAAGAAATAAGCATATTAGAAGCGAGAAAAATGAATTTAGGAAAACTAGAAAAATATGCAAGCGAGGGCAAAAGCAAAGTATTAAGAAAAACCAAATAATCGAATCAAAAGAAGTTGAAATGCTTCTTTTTCTTTTGCCCAATTATAATTTCTTTTGTTTTTCCTGATAAGTTATTCTTTTCTTGTGCTATAATGGTATTAGAATAGAAGGTGAAAAGATATGAAAAGAAGAAAAAGCAAAAGAAAAATAGTCATCATTCTGATTTTGGCTGTCTTTGCTTTCCTATTTAGTTTTTTTAAGGATGATATAACCTCGTTTATCCAGTCAATCGAACCACAGGAGTCCTATGCTCTTCCTGAGCAAGAGGAAACTTCTCCTACTTACCAAGTGGATGACATTCCAGCTTACCAAGGAAATTTGTATGTTGTTTTAAATAACAATGAACCAAACTTTAGCGAAACGGATTATACAACAACTTCGTTTGAACATTATAATGATTTAGATTCTTTAGGACGTTGTGGAGTCGCATTCGCTAATGTCGGATTAGAGACAATGCCAACAGAAGATCGAGGAAGTATTGGTCAAGTCAAACCTTCTGGTTGGCATACCGTAAAATATGATAATGTTAGTGGGAAATATCTATACAATCGTTGTCATTTAATCGGTTATCAATTAACAGGAGAAAATGCCAATGAAAAGAATTTAATTACCTGTACTCGGTCCATGAATACCGAGGGCATGCTTCCTTTTGAAGATGAGGTAGCAGAATATGTCAAGGATACAGGAAATCATGTTTTATACCGTGTTACGCCTATTTTTGAAGGAGATAATTTACTGGCAACTGGCGTCGAAATGGAAGCCAAATCAGTAGAAGATGATGGCAAAGGTGTAAAGTTCAATGTCTTTGTCTATAATGTTCAAGATGGAATTCAGATTGATTATAAAACTGGTGATAGTTCCTTAGAAAAGGAATAAGAGAAGATGTCCCTTCTCTTTTCTTTTTCTCTAATTTATCATTCCATTTTCATAATTATAACGTTCTTTTTGTTTTACCTTTGCTTTATTTTCTTGTAAACTATCATCTAGTGTCTTTTGGGTTTCTAAAAATTCTTCTTGGGATTGTTTTAATTCTGCTTGAATCGTCATGAAAAAAGCATAAAGTTCTTCCCATTCTTCCTTAGAACAAAAAGGTTTTACATTCTTTTCAAGATCTTTTCCTTCCGCTTCGATCTGCTTCACATTTTGATCAAGAATACGACCAAAAGAAGTCATCTCTTTGGTAGCATTTTCAAGCTCTTTTTGATAATCTTCATAAAAAGCAATTCTTTGCTTAGTATAGAAAGGTTCACTCATCGCTTTCAGTTGTTCTACTAATAAAGAAGAAAGAAGAACAGTATTTCCGAAAGAAGGATCGCGTCTCCATCTTTTTGAAGTCATAAATAATAGAAAAGCCAACATTAACTCTTTTTGTTGTTTCTTAAAATTCCATTTTGTTTTTTCTTGATAAGTGATCCTTTGAGACACTAACTTTTGTAATTTCGCACTTACCTCTTCCATTTCTTTTAACTTCTTTTTTTGATCTTTTTGGTTCTTTTCTAGGTCAAAAAAGATCTTCTTTTTTTCTTCTTTTTTCCTTTCTCCGGTAAAATAATCATTCTTTTGTAAATCTAAAAACTCTTCTACCGCTTCTTTTTTCCTTTCAATTCCATAAACATGACCAAAAAGTTTTTTCCCTTCTTCTTCAAACGGAAGCTCAGAGGGAGAAGTTTTTACAAACTCCGTTAATTCTTCTTCATATTCTGTTAACTCCTCTCTTACACTCGCACTAGTTTTTTCTAAAGCGGTTAACTCTTTTTGACTGAAGGGGCATTTGACATTCTCTTCTTTTGGTTCGATTACTTTTTCTTGGATCGCTTGATACTTCTCTTTTTCTTCTTCAATAAATTGAAATAGAAAACTCTCTAAGGTTACTTCTTCTTTCTTCATATACATCACGTTTCTTATTATAGCGTGAAACGGTCTAAAGTTCAATTAAAGCCGAAATCAATCGATAAATTTTAATTCCTATTTTTTGCCAAAAAGGATACGATAAATCGTTGGGAATCTTTTCTTTTTCCATGGCTCTTACAACTCTTTGAGCAAGCAAAAGATAATCTTTTTCTTCGATTAGGGAAAACATTTGCTCTTGCTTTTGGGTTATCTTCTTGCCTTCTTCTTCTTTAAAATAGAGATCTTTTTCTTTATTTAAAATCATATACTCATTAAATCCTGTTTGATAGGCTCCTGGTACAAAGAGACAAAGTCTTACCTTTAACTGCTGAAGTTTTAATTCTTTTTGAAGCGTTCTGCCTATAGAATATAGACTCATCTTACTAGAAGTATAACTTCCTAAATAAGGCAAAGGAAGAAAAGCAGCCAAAGAAGATGTTAAGAAAATTTTGCCCTTTTGTTTGGTAAGAAGACATCTTCTTAAGTATTTTTGAAGCACTTTTAAATTTTCAAAGAGATTGATCTGATAATTTTCTTCTATTCGTTTTATATTCATTTCCAACAGACTTCCCCCTTCGGCAATCCCAGCCTGCAAGAAAATAAGATCAAAAGAATTCTCTTCTAAAATGCGATAATCTTTCTCTTCCCCTAACCGAAATAAAACGGGAAACAGAAATACCCCATCTTCCATTCCTTTTTGTTCTAAAAAAGATAGTTGCTCTTTTTTATGCACACCGGCATAAACAATATGCCCTCTTTTGGCTGCTTCTTTGGCAATGGCATAACCAAGACCACTATAAGCTCCTGTTATAAATATTTTCATTTTCTAATCGCCCTTTCTTAGTCTATCCAAAAACTAAAAAAAGACTCCCACTATTTGGAAGTCTTATAAATATGAAAGGATACCCCTTTCTTTTCGTTTTTAATGGTAATATCATAACCTAGTATATTTAGGGTTTTCTTGACTATGGATAGACCTAGTCCAAACTCCCCTTTGATTCCTTTCCGGAACGGAGTAAAGATTCCTTCTAGTAGCGCCGGATCAATATTTGGACCATCATTATATAAAGTTAAACGATTGTTTTTGGCAGTTATTTTTATGGTTTTGTCAGCATAGCGCATAAAATTTGCTAATAAATTATCAATAATTGTTTCCCAGTGCTCTTCTGTTCCATAGAAATTACTATTTTTATCAATATTGACAATAAATTCAATATCTTTTCTTTTAAATTTAAATTCCTTAATCGCCCGAGAGACAATTTTATTTAAGTCAATAAGAGTAAGTTTTACATTCATATTGTCCTTCAGATAATCTAGTTTATTCAAATAAAGAAGTGAATGAACTTTGAATTCTAGTTTATCTGTTTGCTCTTCAATGACAGCCATAGCACTATCAGCATCCTCGATCTTGTCATTGTAAGCTTCGACATAAGACTTTATTACGGTGAGAGGTGTTTTAAAGTCGTGTGAAATATTTTGATACATTTGGTTGCGGTATTCTTCCTGATTTTTTAAAGAAATCCGCATATCTTCCACAGCCATCTCTAAGGACTTCATTTCATCGTCCATCGAAA
Organism: Candidatus Onthousia faecigallinarum; assembly: GCA_018716225.1. Classification (GTDB taxonomy): domain Bacteria; phylum Bacillota_I; class Bacilli_A; order RF39; family UBA660; genus Onthousia; species Onthousia faecigallinarum. Next base: position 14,405 of record DVKE01000029.1, read on the forward strand.
ACTCTAATTTATGATCATAGTTGTCATTATCGATATTATCAATTTTTTGTTTTAATTTTTCTACCTTTTTTACTATAAAGCTGCTCCACAAGATTAAAACAAGAGAAATAAAGAGGAATGTTAGTAATACTACTGGTAGAATTGCATTTAAAATATCCGCCCTGGTTTTATTAATATAGGTATCACCAGTTAAAGCAATTTTTGTAACATTATTATTATGGAGTGTGTAATAATAATAAGTTTGGTGTTTGTAAACAAATTTCCCATAATCTTGGGTAAAATCAGACATAATCTCGGAAACATCACGAAAGGGAATAATATCGTGAATATTATCGCTGTAAGCGATCGCGTCACCTATTTGATAAATATAGGCTATTTCCGTTGAGATTAAGTCTTCATCAATGTCAGATTGAACAAATTCAAGAGGCTCTCGTAAGTAATTATAAATATTTTTTTCTGTGATCGGAAGTACGACTTGGGGTAAAACGATGCCTAGCATTAGTAAGACAACGGCAAAGATAAAGACAATTAAGATTAATAACTGATGGCTCAGTTTTCCTGCAAATCTCATTGTGATAACCTATAACCATAACCATATACGGTTCCAATATTTAGTTTAGGCATCTTTTTGCGAAGTCTTCTAACGAGATCATCGACGGCTCGATCGGAGCCAAAGTAATCGATTCCCCACACAGATTCTAAAATTTCTTCTCGAGAGAAGGTTTTATTAATATTTTGTACAAAGAGTAGTAAAAGATCAAATTCCAAGGTAGTAAGTTTTATTTCTTTTTTTGAAAGGGTTACTCTTCTACGATCAACATCAATGACATAATCGAGATAAGTAATGATATCACTTTCTTTTTTTTGGTATACACGTTTAATGATATTATTAACACGCAAGACTAGTTCTTTACTAGAATAAGGTTTTGTTATGTAATCATCGCTACCTAACTCTAGGCCTAAAATTCGATCCAAATCCTGATCTCTAGCCGAAGTAAAGATCACGGGTACATCAGGATACTTTTCTCGAATTGCTTTGATTACATCATAACCATTCACATCATCTCCTAACATAATATCAAGTATCCAGACATCCACAGGAGAACCAATATAATTAATGGCATCCGCTCCTTTCTCAAAACAAGTCACTTCATATCCTGCTTTTTCTAGATACATTTTTACAACAGCTTGCAAATCAAGCTCATCTTCTACAAAACATACTTTGTACATCAATAATCACCACCAATAGTATATCACTATTTTCTTGTTTTTTCTATTTATCATCTCCTCTATTTATTTATTGGGATTTTAGGTAGTCTTTTGTTTTTCTTTTTTCTAGCGACCACTCTCCTTTCTTTACATATTCATCATACCGGAAAATTTTGGGAAAACAATCAACACTTTATGGGAAATTGTGGGAAAAGAAAAAGAAGGATTATTTTGTTTCCTTCTCTTGTTTTTTCTCTCGTCTTTCGTCTTCCATATGCAATTCTTTTAGGGCTTCTTTTCTTGAGAAATTTTGTTTTCCTTTTTTATCTACCCCAATGGCTTTCACGATAATGGTATCCCCTTCTTTTACAACATCTTCCACTTTCTTTACATGATCTTTCGCTAGTTGAGAAATATGAACGAAGCCTTCACAACCCGGCCATAATTCGACATAACAACCAAACTCAATGATCTTAACGACTTTCGCTTCATAAAGTTTCCCTTCTTCGACTTCGCGAGCGACTTCTTGAATGCGTCTTGCCGTTTCGTTGATAATCTCTTGATCGGTATGATAAATAATCACTCTACCATCATCTTCTAAATCAACTTTGACAGCCCCAATGCTATTAACATCGTTCACATGACTTGATTCACAAATGATTTTGGTGATCATCTCACCACCCTTACCAATAACATCACGAATCTTATTTGGTAAGATATAGAAAATCATGGTCTTTGGCGCATATTTCGAAACTTCTTTTCTTGGTTCTTTAATTTGTTTTTGAATCACATCAAGAATTTCTATTCTAGCTTTTTTCGCTTGTTCAAGGGCTTCTTTTAAGATCTCTTTGGTTACGCCTTTGATCTTGATATCCATTTGCAAAGCACAAATGCCATTTCTTGTTCCCGCCACTTTAAAGTCCATATCTCCTAAATGATCTTCCATGCCAGCGATATCGGTTAAAATCGTATAATCATCCCCAGAAGTGATTAATCCCATAGCAATACCAGCGACTGGAGCTTTAATCGGAACTCCTGCTGCCATCAAACTCATACAACCAGCGCAAATACTGGCTTGACTACTGCTTCCATTGCTTTCTAAGATTTCGGATACCACCCGAATGGTATAAGGAAATTCCTCTTCACTAGGAATGACTTGTAATAAAGCTCTTTCTCCTAAGGCACCATGACCAATTTCCCGTCTACCTGGTGCCCCATAACGACCGGTTTCTCCGACGCAAAAGGCTGGGAAATTATAGTGAAGCATAAACCGTTTCTCATCTTCTAACGATAGACCATCTAAGATTTGATGCTCTCCTAAAGCCCCTAAGGTTGTAACCGATAAGCACTGGGTTTCTCCTCGGGTAAACAAAGCGGAACCATGTGTTCTAGGAAGAAGATCAATATCCGTAGAAAGAGGGCGAATCTCATCCATTTTTCTACCATCTGAACGAATATGCTCTACTACCACGATTTTGCGGAATAATTCGTATTCTACTTGCTCTAAAATGGTCCGCACTTTCACAAGCAGTAACGCAAGTTCTTCCTCTTCCATTTCTTTCTCATTTTCTAACTTGTACTTCTCAACAATCTGATCTTTAATTTCATCAAGTCGCTCGTATTTTGTTAATTTATCTTTAATTCTTAAAGCCTCATCCAAATCTTTTTCGGCCAAACCTCGAACTTCATCTCTTAGAGCATCTTCAATCTCTAATTTTTCATATTCCATTGGCACTACATCAAGATCAGCGATGACATCCTGTTCAAATTGACAAAGCTCTTTGATCGCTTCATGCCCTTTCATCAATCCTTCGAGCATAATATCTTCGGATACTTGCTTTGCCCCTGCTTCTACCATATTAATGGCATCTTTCGTTCCCGCTACAGTTAGATCAATTAAACTATTTTCTAGCTGTTCTGATGTGGGATTGATGATATATTCTCCTTCGATATAACCTACTTTTACCCCGGCAATCGGTCCTTCGAAGGGAGCTCCTGTTAACATCGTAGCAATGCTTGATCCTAACATGGCCGTAAGTTCCGGTGAACAATCTTGATCTACACTAAGTACTGTATTAATCACCTGCACTTCATTTTTAAAATCCTCTTTAAATAAAGGACGCATCGGACGATCGATCATTCTTGCCGCTAGCGTTGCCGCTTCTGTCGGTCTTCCTTCTCGTTTAATAAAACCTCCCGGAATCTTTCCAACTGAATAAAGTTTTTCTTGATAATTTACCGTTAATGGAAAAAAATCACTCAACAAATTCGTTTTTGGATTCACCACAACTGCCGTCAAAATGACCGTATCTCCATAACGAACTAACACCGAAGCCGTCGCTTGTTTTGCTAACTCTCCATGTTCAACAATAATTTCTTTTCCATGAAATTCCTTTTTAAATACCTTCTTTGCCATTTTATTTCCTTCTTTCTTTTCAAAGCATTTTACTTGTTAGTTAGAGAAGGAGGAAATAAATACAAATGTAAAAAGATTCTTTCCTGTCCTTATCTTCCGAAACAACATAAAATTCCTTTTATAAGGTTTTTCATCCATTACTAGAATAACAGAAAACCAAAGAAAAAGCCACAGTTTTCCAAAATAAACTTCGGTCAAAGAAAAAAAAGAGCCCATTGCCCTATTTTCTTAAACCTAACTTTTTCACAACTTCACGATAACGCGTAACATCCGTTTTCGCTAGATAGTTAAGCATATTACGACGTTGTCCTACTTTCATTAAAAGACCACGATTTGAATGATAATCATGCTTATGTTCTTTTAAATGAGCCGTTAAGTTTTCAATTTCTTTGGTTAGGATAGCAATTTGAACTTCTGGAGAACCAGTATCCTTTTCTCCCCGTCCAAATTCTTTTACGATCTTTTGCTTTTCTTCTTTTGTTAAAGCCATCTTTCGCACTTCCTTTCTATCAATGATTCGCTTTCACTTGGTAATAGGTGTAAGGAAGAACTCCTACTACTAAGAGAAAGTAACAGCTATAATATACTATAATTTTCTTCTTTTGTCTATTCTTTTACCAAAGTTTTTTCTTTTTCCTTTTCTACTGGTGTTCCAAATTCCGTTGATTTTAATTCTCCTTGTACAATTTCATAGTCCGAAAAAGAAACAGGTTCAATATTCGTATAGCACATATAAGTAGAATCATATCGATACAAGCTAAAAAGCAATTTATAGCCAGGATGATTCGAATAAGTCTGATATTCTTCGGTTGTTTCCGCTTTCACTAGTAATACATGTTGATTACTATCTAAGACATTTTTTTCTAAATTCTCTTCCTTCTGCGGATCGGTCAAAGTACCAAACTCTTCATAAGAGGTCACTTCTACTTCATCGGTGTTGGTATAGTATATAACATCTCCATGAGTAGCGGTATCATCCCAAAAAAGCCATTTATAATGAGAGATATAAGGACCAAAGCCACAAACTTCATAACCCGGATGAGAAGGTAACTGTATAACATCCTCCTTTTTATCAAACCCTTCAAACGGAATAGAAAAGATCTGCTCATAAGGTTCTACGATCTATTCTGCCGCTAACTTTACTGGAGCATCTTGCTCCTCCTTTTTTGATCCACAACCGCCGCATCCTGATAAGATTAAAGAAGAAACGGTAGCGTAAGCCAACATTTTTGAATATAATTTTACATTTTTCACAATTTAATTTTTCCTTCCATTTTATTTTCTATTCCCTTTTTGTTCTTTTCCTTAATCAAAAGCAAACTCTACTTTTAGGATTTATTTTCTTTTGTTTCTTGCTTTTGTTGCATTGCTTTTACTAAGACTTTCTCAGGCTCTTTGACTGTTCCTAAATAATTTATCATCTCATCAAGCTTATCCAATTGGTCATTTGGATAGATCCCTTGATAATCATCCATCACTTCACTAACCGCAAAGTCAAAATCCCTTTGTTCTTGCTCTTTTCTTACTCGTCTTTCTAATCTTTCTTTTAAAGCGGTCGTTTTCTCTATAAACTCTACAGCATTTTCTAATGGTAAAACACAGCCATAAATAAGTTTAAAAGCATACGCTGCCTTTTTTTCATCTTCGATGGTAGAAAGATATTCTACAATCTCCTGCGCATCGCTTCGACAAAGGAGAGGGGTCTCAGTCAAAGATTGCATCGTATATAAGGACTGAAAATTTTCCTCTGTCTTGGAAATTGTTTGCATATACTTCTTTCTTTCTTCTTCATCTAAAACCAAAGCATTGCTACTCTCAAGAAAAGTTCTAGCATAGAAAGCTTGTTGTCCATCTTTCGCAGTCGCTATGATCCTAGTATATTCACTTCCTTTTTTATAGGTTGTTTCATTCGCAAATTTACGAGCCTCATCCGCTTGGGCTGCTCCTTTTGCTGCTACAATAGCTTGTAGATAAGAAAGACCCTCGGTAAAAGATGTAGCAGTTATAATTCCACCGGTTGCCGCTTGATAACCCGCTTTGGCTTGATATTCTTCTTGAGCATCTCTTACCGCTTTAATCCAAAGAGGAGCATCTTCTCTTTTCATAATCGCTTTGGAACGAGTCATAAGAGCAGCAAAATAATTTTGAAAATCTTCTTTACTTTCAGCCACCATATTTTCGATCAAAAGAACATCTTTTCGATTACAAAAAATAGAATTGATCGCTGCTTCTTTGATATCTTCGGCTTTTGTTTTTACAGGAGCTTCTATAATTGGTTTTAATATTTCTTTTAAATCTTCTCTTTCCATCACCCGATTGATTTTTAAAGCCTCATAAGCTTCCCTTGCCGGACCGGTATCTTTCGCTAAGGCAAACATACGAATAAGGTCAACCGCATCCTCTCGATTTAATACTTTTTTCTTTTGAGCCACCATTCGAGTCAATTCTAGACTTCTTTCTTCTTTGGCTTGTAAGAAGGCTTTGACAATGTCAAAAAAGCGAGGATCTTGACATATTTGGGGTATACGTAGCAATTGAATGAGGTAATTTTCTTGCTGCCCATTTTCTAATGATGAAGCAAGCTTCACCGCTTGAAGAGGATCTACCGTAGAAGAACTTACCATCACTTGATTATAACCTTGAACAAGTTCTTTGACAAAATCCCGTTGAAAACTTTCTGGCAAATGCGTCACATATCTTACATATTCAATTGCATCTTCTTTTTCTAACACTTTTTTCGCTTCTCCTACCGTCAAACCATCAAAAGCTTGTTCTTCGCTTGGCGCCAAAGCAATTTCCTTGACAAAATCAAGTTTATTTTCTTTTTTGGCCACTTTTCTTTCCATTAAGCTAGCAAAAAGAGCATTCCCAGCCTTTACTTTTTCATCTTTTATCATATCTAACACTTGAGCTTGATAGTCTTTCTTTGCCTGGGTAAATTTAGAAGAAGAATATAAAACGATAAGAGCAAGCGATTTTTCACGACTCTCTAAGATCGTCTTAAATACCTCTTCTTTTTGATTCAATAAAACATCAAGATTAATGAGCCTAGTGTCAAAATTTTTCTTCTTTAATTCATATAGACTATCCTTTACAAATTTTAATATTTCAATCTTATTTCCCATTTCTTTCTCTCCTTCTAGTTTGTTTCTTTGACTATTTTTCTTCTTTCAAAGCTTTTTTGTAACACTTTGCCTTGTTTTTCTTCGGGTATTTGTTGCAATAAATTCGTCAATTGTTCTAGGTCATAAATATCCACATTGGTAAGCGGTATTTTTGATATTTCATCAAGAAAAATGGCATCCTCTTGCTTTTGATTTTCTTGCTTTTGTAAGGCAAGACGAGCTTGTTCTTCTTTTACCCAACCATTGACTTCTGCTAAAGTGATTCGTTCTTTGCTATCGGCTTTCTTAATTTCTTCACAAACTTTTTTTACTGCCTCTGGCTCTTCCACGAAAGAAAGAGTTGTCATAATTTCTTTTCGATCCTCTGGTTCTAATTGATAACAATGGCGAATCGCTACATCGACGCCTTCTACTTGATAATCTTTTTCGGCTTTCTGATACAGCGGTAGAAAAGAAAGGAGATCGGGATAAGCAAGAGCCAAAGCTTTTTGATCCAAAACAAGATTATTGGCTGCAAATAGTTGATCCTTTCCTTTTAAAGAAGCAGCCGTCTCAATCAAAGTTAAAGAATCTTCTCTTTCTAATTCCAATACATTAGTAGCAGTAGCAAGATTACAAGCTACTCTTAGTTGAAGAGGTTCATCCAAAGCCTCTAAAATATCCATAAAATCAAAGACATAATCTTTCCCTCTAGCTAAAAACTCATCATTTTTTAAAGTAGCTTCAAAGGCGCCTTGCAATTTCCAAAATTCATTTTTCTCCCCAAGCTGAGAAATTTTTCTAGCTAATGATAAAACTGGTCGTTTCCCATACTTTAATATCTTTTTTAGAGCAAGGATGCGTGTAATACTTAAAGCACTACTACTTTCGGATTGAGCTATAATATTCATTAAGGTACTACTATAATCTCTTATTCTTTCCCAACGATACTCTTTTTCTAATGATTCTAGCGTATTTGTATATAGTCCTAATCCTATCTCAGGAGAAGGATCTACCAGATCCAAAATGGCTTTCGCTTGCCACTCTCCTTTGGAAGAAGCCACCGCTTGAATCAAAGACAATCGATCAGGACGTTTCAATACTCTTTCACATTGGGCCATTCTACCGGTAACCTCTGTTATAATGCTTTCATCTTTCTCCTTCTCTCTTTTAATCGAGGTCATTATTTGCGTAATAGGAAGAATCTCTTCTTTCGCATACCGAAGGGTTCTGGGATTACTTATCGTAGCAGCGACAATATTGGGAAAATTACTGTTTTTAAGCATTTTAAGGACAGGAATGACAATTTCTTTTCCTAAGGAAAGAAAATTAGACTGCACAGCAGTTTCCATCGCCCACAAGACTTGAGGCTTTGGCTCGTTGGCAAAAGTTTCTACAAGAGCGAAATAATAATCTTTTTCTAGTCTTTGGATCCTAGGATTTCGTGCTATATCACTAGCAAACGATAAAAAATAAGGCATTACTCCATCTTCTTTTATTTGATCGAGAATATCAATAAGCGGAAAAACATACCCTCTTTCCACAATCACTTGATTCGTCATCACGTGTTCGAAAGTCTTTGCTTTGTCAAACTTATCGATACTGCCAATTCTTTTAAGACAGGTTAAGATGCCATCCTGCGGGAGAGCAAGAGCATAAGGATTGATCACCACATCATAAGCAAATTGAGGAAAGAAAGCTTTTGACACTTCTTCTATGATCGCATCCCGTCTTTTTTTCTCTTGAGCAAGAATATTCGGATGATTCATAGTAGCATAAAATACATCTAAATTTCCTCTACTGTCCTCCTTCTTAGCAAGTGTTTGAATATAATCATAGGCATCTGGCAAGTCTAAAACCGCATCATTGCAAGCTAAAAGAGTTGCAAGCTTCGCTTGATGAACCTCTCTTGTTGCAATCAATTCAAGGAACGAAAAAGCATCTTCTCTTTTTAAAAGATTCGGGTTTGTTGCCAATAAACTAGCATAAAACAAAGATAAGGAATCAATATCTTTCTCCTCAAAAATACTTTCCACTTTCGCTTTTAACGCAGAATCAGCTTGCATAAAATCTCTTGAGGAGAAAAGAATTAATCTTGCATATTGCTGGTATTTATCAGTTTCCTCCTTTTCCTTTGAAGAACTATCTTCCATTATTTTGTTAAGATCTTGTTGAAACAAAACCTCTAAATCCATTTGATAGGGAAGGTTTATTTTAGAATCTTTAAAGCTTTCTAACTCTTTCAAACAATCCTTTGCTAACTGTAATACTTGTAATTCTAAATTCATTTTAAACTCCTTTTTTTGATAGAAAAAAAGTAACACAGCGAAAGAAAATAAGTTGTCTTACTCTCTTCTTTTGGTTACTTTTTTGATTTCGATAGTACTAGAAAACGTTCTTTCATAATCTTTTCCTCCTGTTATTTTTTAACTCTCTTTTTTCTTTTCCAATACTTTACCCTTTTCTCTTTTCTTTACTTGATATTGATGATTATCTCCGATTGTTTCGGCCGATAAAATTACTTCTTCATAAAGATCCTCATGATCCTCTACTTCTTGGTAAGCACGCCAAGTGCTATTACTAACAATCCCTTCTAGAGAGCGAGCTCCCGTTCTTAATTCATAAGCTTTTTGAGCAGCCCTTTGATAATAAGAATCTTTTATCGTCAAGGTAACCCCTAAATCTGCAAAAGCCTCTTTTTCCGCTTTTAAAGGAGACTTACCACCCCTTCTTAGAATTTCTTCTAGATCTTTTTCCTTTAAATCATTCAAATGAATTACAATCGGAAATCTACCCATAAATTCTTCCGGCATCAACCCAATTTTAACAAAATCTTCGATTTCTGGCTCCCGATTTTTACCAGTCCCCGCCATCATCTTAAAACCTACTGGATCTTTTTTGGCACTTACTTTCTTATAAACATCCATAAAAGCTCCTCCGGCAAGAATTAACATGTTATTGGTCTTAATCGGAATACTTTTAGCTGAAAATTTATTTTGATGCGCTTGATACGTCGTACCATCCAAAAATTTTAATAAAAGATTCAATACCGCTCTTCCGGCAATATCTTGATTGCTTTCACTTCCCTTTTTATCAATTTCATCAAAATAGAGAATCGCTCTTTCTGTTTTTTCTAGATCAAAATTACAGTTCGCATATAATTCGTACAATTCTTCTTCGATGTCTTTTCCTACATAACCAGGAGAAGTTAATTGTCCCGAATCGACTATTTTAAAAGGACGATTCAAATGTTGAGCTAACTGAGACATAATTTCTGTTTTTCCAACTCCGGTAGAACCCGTTAATAAAATACCCTTTTTCTTTCCTTTTTCCATTCTCTTAATTTCCGTCACAATCCGATCGATCGCTTCATCTTGAGCTAAAACTGTTTCTTTAATTTTGGCTTTAATTTCTTTGGAAGATAGGATTTCCGGAGAAGAAGTCACAAACACTTTCGCACTTTCTTGAGCTGAGGAAGAAGTTTTCTTTTCTTTTGTTATCAATAAGGCATCCTTAACTTTTTCTAATTCTTGTCTTGTAAACTGCTTTGTCTCAATCATTTTTAATAAGACTTCTTTTGACATATCGGGTTTCTTATTCTTTTTCCCTTCTTCTTTAAAGATATCTTCTAAAGAAAAGGATTTAATCAAAATTTGCCCTTTTTCTTGATCACTTTCCGTTGCAAAATAAATCTTGGTTTCATTTTCTTCCATGTAATGAAAGAGCCATTCTTGATAAGGCTCACAAGAATATTTTTCTTTTAAACTCTGAAAGGAAACGGGATTCGCATAAAAATACTCTTGTTCCGAAAACATAAAACAGGGATCTTGAAAGGGTAAAAATTCTGCCCCTTCTTCGGTAACAAAAGAATTGGAATCCGGATCATAATCCCCCTTAATAACATTAATCGGTGCAAACAAGAAATAATTTTCTGCTAAACAATATTTTCTTACCAAAGTGGCAATATATTTTTTGGCCATTTTCCATTCCCCCTAATATGTGAAGTAATTTAAGTCTAGCGCCTCTTCCTAGTACTTGTCAAATAGAATTTAATTTTTTATAAGATTTTAATTCTTCCCCCTCTCTTTGATAGATCGCAATTTCTTGTCCCTTACAAAGAAAAACCACTTTATCGACTACCCCATAAGTATTTTTCATTGGATGACCATTCAAAAGACGTTCTTGATCCTCTTTTTTAATTTCTGCTTCTTTTAAGGAAAGAGCTTCTCCTATCTTTAAAAGTGGAGTATCGACCGTAATCTCTTCCAAAGAATAACATTGATCTAAGGTGAAATTCCCTTGTTTGGTTCTCGTTAAGGCACTCATCGTAAACAAAGATTGGCAAGCTGTTCCTAAATCACGAATCAGACTTCGAATATAGGTCCCTTTCGATACAAGAGCTCGAAAACGAAAAGAAGATTCTTTTATCTCCAATAATTCTAGTTCATAAAGGATAACATGCTGCCTTGGTATTTCTACTTCTTTCCCTTCTCTTGCATATTGATAAAGTTTTTTCCCCTTTACTTTTTTAGCAGAATAAAGCGGTACTTCCTGATTATATTCTCTAGGAAAGATTCGAAACGCTTCTTTTAATTTCTCTTGATCAAGTAAGGAAGAACCTTCTTCTAAGACCTTCCCTTCGATATCTAAAGTATCTGTTCTTTTTCCTACTACTACTTCCGCAAGATACTCTTTGGTCGCAGACATCAACAGATCACTTACTTTCGTCGCTTGATTGACTGTTACTACTAAAACCCCAGTCGCAAGAGGATCGAGTGTTCCGGTATGTCCTACTTTTTTCGTATCAAAAACAGAAGAAATATGGTTTACCACTTCCCTTGAAGTAAGGCCTTGCGGTTTGTTGACAAGTAAAATTCCAGAACGATGATATTTTTGATCATATTCTTCGAGACAAAGATGTTCTTTTTCCATTCTTTGAGCCGTGCTCTTTCCCACATAGCGATAATGCCAAGGTTCATAAGCATAACCCGTAAGCCGTTCTTTTTCTTTGGGATAACGTAAAATAAGACCACAAGAACTTAAATTTTTCTTTATTTCTTGCCAAAGAGGTTCCCTTTCCTTGGCCAATAGATCTTCATTTTCTAGCAGATCTTTCCCCTCTACTCTTAAAAACACATCAAAACAAAGCCCCGTATGATGCTCACTTTCTCCTGCTCTTGCCACATACTTCTCGACATAATCCAAACCATATTGCTCTTGAAATTCCTCTCTTATTTTTTGTTGTTCTTCAAACGTTCGATACCCACTCGCCAAATCAATTTCAATTCTTTTTGAAGCTAGTCTTTCTTTTAATTCGAAATAAGCTTTTAAGGTTCTTTTCTCTAACAAAAGAGTCTGTCCCAAACAATTAGTCACTTTTTTTAATTGATTTTGATCTATTTTGAGACAAGGATGATCTTTATTTACTAGAATCTTTTCGTTCATTCTCTTCTTCCTTTACTTGACTTAGTATCTTATCCATATGTTCCCCATAAGCAATCGATTCATCATAAACAAATCGTAACTCTGGAGTATGTCTTATTTCAATTCTTTGACTAAGTTCTGTCCGAAGAAAACCTTTCGCTTTATTTAAAGCCTGTAAGGTAGAATCTTTCTTTTCAGGATCCAATACGGTAAAATAAACTTTACAATAACTAAGATCACTCGATAAATCACACCCTGTAATGGTCACAAAATGAATGGCCTCATCTTTTACTTCGGTCATTAATATTTTACTTAACTCCTCTTGAATTGCATCATTATAACGCTCTATTTTGATATTTTCCATACATCCGTTCCTTCTTTCTAAATCTTCTTTTTTGCTTATTATACTATTGATTCCGAAAGCTGTCTAGATATTCAATTTATCCTTTGCAAAATAGAAGCTTTTCTTTTATAATATTTTTTAAATGGGAGGTTTGGTTCAATGACATCAAATAAAGAAATTGTAGAATTATTAAAAAAAGGAGATCCACAAAGAACAAAATTCTTTCAAGATATGCTAAAAAAGGAATTAAAAAATTCATTCTTAACCGAAGAGGAAAAAGACAAACTAATCAAAGAAACGTTAACGGAAGCGATGGATAGTTATCAAGATGAAAACACGATCTTTGCCTTTTACTTAAAAAGAATCTTAAAGCAAAAGGAAAAGGTAATACAAGAAAAAGAAACTTCTCTTGGTAATCAATTATTTTCAAAAGAAGAAATGCTTATTTTAAATTTATATCAAGACGTCACTTCTTATGGTTATTTAGACAATCATCAAATTGCTGCCAAACTTCATCTTTCCCTTTACCGAGTTAAAAGTGTCGAAAAAAAACTAGCCCAACTTTTAAAAAGGAATCGAGAGGACATCCTTACACTTTTTCCTAATCTAAAAGAAAATTTAAAATTACGAGCTTCTTTACAAGAAAAACAAAAACAAAAATTAACCGAAGAAGAAATCAAACTCATCGCTTATTTCACGGGAGAAATCAATGATGTTTGCCTCGATTTGCCTGATCTTGCCAAAAGATTTTACTTAGAGGAAGAGCAAGTTAAGCAGAAGCTAGCTGTGGCCATCAAAAAATTAGATCTTCCTAATAATCAGGAACAAATCAACAACCGCTACCCTTCTGCTTTAAAAATGTTGGAAGTGCGCAAAAAAATAATAGAAGAGCCTGCTACCCCTCGAAAAAAAGAAAAAAAAATAAAAAAGAAAAGTGTTTCGAAACCACCCCAAGAAAAATCATCTTTTTCTATAACAGACAAAGAGTTATTAAAGCAATTACAACAACAAGAGGAAATTTTTTTGACCAAGGAAGAAGTTATCAAAAATTTACATATGCAAAGCTACAAAAGTTTTTTAGAACGCAAAGCAAGACTTTTTGATCAGCTCAAAACAAACCCTACGCTTTTTCAAGAAGCCCAAAAAATTTATCCCAATCTAAATCTTGGCAAGCCAGAATATATTTTAAAGGATTCCGAGCGGCTTTTACTAAGAGCTTTAAATAAGCAGCAGGAAGAAAATTTAAGTTTAGAAGAGATCGGACAGCAATTAAACTATACCAACAAAAACAACTTATCCGCTGCCATCAAAAGAGTCATTCAAAAAATAAATACATTCCCATTGTTAAAAAAACGAGCGTTTGCCTGCTTCCCTCATCTTCCTGCCCTTTTGGAAGCAAAACAAGTTTCCATTTCTAACCAACCAAAACTCTCAAAAGAAGAACAAGAGCAACGAGACATTTTGTTTTTACAAACCTTAGAACGGCAATATACAGAATGTCTTCCTACCGAAGAGATGGCCGAACTTCTTTCTTACCCCACAAAAGTAGCTTTCCGCCAAAGAAAAAATGAACTACTAAGACGAATTCGTACCAATCCAAATTGGAAGAAGAAAGCAGAACAGTTTTTTCCTCATTATCCCTTGGCTTTTTCAAAACAACAATTAACTTCTGCCCAAAGAAAGCTTCTTCGCCTATTAAAGGAACAGCAAGAAAATATGCTTCTTACCAATCAAGAGATCATGAAACAATTAAAGATCACAAGCAATGACTCTTTTCTGGCAAGTAAAAGAAAATTGTTTGCTTGTTTAAAAGAAAAAGAAGGACTAGAACAAGTAATCTCATTCTTTCCTAATGTTTCGTCCCTTTGGGAAGAAAAACCTCCTACCTTAACCCCTCAAGAAAGAAAGCTGTTAAAATTATTAAAAAGGCAACAAGAGGAATGGTTAACCACCCGTGAAGTCATTCAAGAAAGTGGTTATTCTTCTTCCGGCTTTTATAAGGCAAAGGCTCAATTACTCACAAAATTAAAAAAAGAAAATCTCCAAGAATTTCAAAAGCTAACCGAAACAATAGAGTCAAATGATCCTGCTTTCTCTTTTCATGATGGCGAAAAAATGATTCTTCGTCTTTTGAAGCAACAAATAAAAGATCCGAGTCTAACCGAACAACAAATAGAAATAGAATTAGCTAAAGTATTCCCCCTTCGTTTTAATTATCAAAAAAGAAAAAAGAAATTAATAGAAAAATTAAAAGAAAATGAAGCTTTACAAAGAAAAGTTCTAGCTTGGGAACCACAATTAGAGGAATTATGGATCAAATCAAAGGCAAAGGCGCCATTAGGGTTAACAGCCAATGACTTAAAAAGAATAAAGCTTTGTAAAAGGGAGCAAAAGGAACTTTTAACTGATCAGGAATTAGCTCAAGAAGAACAAGGACCTTTCAAAATCCGCAAAATAACCTTAAGAGAAAAAATATTACACCATCCCGAAGTCTTGGAAGAAGCCAAAAAAATCGAACCCAACATCTTAAATTATCTAAAACCTTTACCACTTCGTACTTCTTCTCGCCTTATCTTAAGAGCCTTAAAAGCGCAACAAGAAAACCCTACCCTTACGGATCAAGAGATGGCCCAAAAATTATCCTTTTCTACCCTTGAAGATTATCAAAAGAAAAAGAAGGCTTTATTGAAGCGGATCCAACAAAACCAAGAATTAGTCACTTTATTAACAGACTTTTTACCAGATCCTAGTATCTTAGAAAACAAAAAAAGCTCTAAAACGTTAAGTGAAGCCGAAATTGCTTTATTAAAAATTTATCAAAAACAATAGCATGAATTTCTTACCAGTGAAGAAGCGATCAAAGAACTAGGAATTTCCTCTTGTATGTTCTATCAAGCAAAACAAAAATTAACCAAAGATATCCAAGAACATCCAGAATTGATGAAAGAAGCAAAAAAAATATTTCCGAAATTCTCCGGTCATGGCGAAAAACAAATTACCAAACAAATGTGTCTATTGGTCCGTTCTTTAAAAAAACAACAAGAAAACTTCTTTCTACAAGATCGCCAAATTGCAGAAGATTTAGGCTATTCCAGTATAAGAAATTATTCGATTGCTAAAGCTCAATTTTTCGGACGAATTAAACAAAATCCTCCCCTTGAAAAAAGAGTATTTGAATTCTTAGATCGGGATCTTTTAAAAACTCACTTGTTAGACTCTGAACGCCAATTTTTACAAGTTCTCCAAGAATATGCTAACCTTGATGACGAACAACGGAGCAAAATCCTTCATTATTCTCAAATAGAGCCTTACCAACATAAAAAGGCAAGACTAAAAAGAAAAATCAATTCCTCCCCAATTCTAGCAGAACGTTTTTCCCATCTTTTTGAACCTCCAAAGCAAGAAATCACTCCCCAAGAAATATCCCAACTACAACAAACTTATCAATTATCATTAGACGAAGAACAATATCAAAAGGTAGAAGAGAAAGAAGACTTAAAGAGAAAAGCTAAAAACAATCTTTCTTATATAATAAAAGAATGGCCTAGTTTTGAAGAAAATGTTGTTTTAAGAGAACAAATTCCATCTCAAGAAAAAATCGCTTTAAGCGAAGAAGAAATAAAAAATCTAAAGAAAGCTTGCCAAAGACAAGAAGAAAAGAAAGAACAAGGTAGCAAGTCTAATCTTGTACAAGGAATTCTTACTCTAGAATCCTCTATCTTTGGAGACTATGTCAAACAATGTACTTTCGAACAAAAAACGATGTTAGCTTTACGCTTTGGCTATTTTAATCAACAACCGATGGCCGTAAGTGACATTGCCGAAATCTTTCAAGTAGAAAAGGAAGAGGTTAGAAAATTAACAAAAGAATGCCTTCTTCATAGCAAAGAACTCTTACAACAAGAAAAAGCCAAAAAAAAGATCAAAAAAGATAGTAGGTAAATATTCTTACCTACTATCTTTTTACTTCGACCAATTCATAAACTTCAATCGTATCTTGTTCTTTATAATCTTGGAAATTTTCTAACGTTAGACCACAATCCATTCCTTTGGTAACTTCCTTTACTTGATCTTTTTCATGTTGCAAGCTTTTAATCGAACCATTATAGACCACAATTCCATCGCGAATCACTCTTGCTTTGCTATTTAATTTTACCGTTCCAGAAGTGACATGGCAACCAGCAATCATACCAATCTTTGAAAATTTAAATAATTGTCTTACTTCTAGTTCCCCAATAACTTTTTCTTCATAGACTGGTTCTAGCATTCCTTTCATCGCTTGTTCCATCTCTTCTACTAATTTATAAATAATATCATACGTTCTAATTTCTACATTGTGCTCTTTGGCAATCTCTTGTACTTTACTGTTCGCCCGAACATTAAAACCAATAATAATCGCATTAGAAGCTTTTGCTAGGACAACATCACTTTCGGTAATACCACCGACTCCACCACGGATAACATTTACTTTGACCCCTTCTACATCAATCTTCTCAAGTGACTTTTTAACCGCTTCTAAGGAACCATTGACATCCGTTTTTAAAACAACATTAATTTCTTTTAATCCTTCATGAATTTGTCCAAACAAATCTTCTAAGGTCATACCAGTACGATTGGTATCTTTTTCTTTCGCTCTTAAAGCTCTTTCTTCGGCAATACTCTTCGCTTGCTTTTCGGTTTCAAAAGCCATGAATTTATCCCCAGCCGATGGAAGCGCCGAAAGCCCTGTAATCTCTACCGGCATGGAAGGAGTCGCTTCCACAATATTTTGGCCTTGATCATTTTTTAAAGTTCGAACCTTGCCATAGGTAGTACCTACTACAAGCGGATCCCCTAAACGAAGTGTTCCATTTTGAATTAATAAAGTAACTACACTGCCAACATGCTTATCCATTTGACTTTCCAAAACTGCACCTGTCGCATAACGAGAAGGATTGGCCTTTAATTCTAACATCTCTGCTACTAATAAAATGTTTTCTAGAAGTTCAGGAACTCCCTCCCCAGTGATAGCAGAGATTCGATTGACAATCGTATCACCACCCCACTCTTCTGGCGTAAGTCCTGTTTCTACTAACTCGGATAAGACCTTATCAATATTGGCATCTGGTTTATCAATCTTATTGATCGCTACAATAATAGGAACACCGGCTGCCTTAGCATGATCAATTGCTTCCTTCGTTTGAGGCATCACTCCATCATCCGCTGCCACAATAATAATAACAATATCTGTAACCGAAGCGCCACGTGCCCTCATCTCCGTAAAAGCTGCATGACCAGGTGTATCAATAAACGTAATCATCTTTCCATTGCATTTTACTTGATAAGCACCAATCGCTTGGGTGATACCTCCCGCTTCACCACTCGCGATACTACTTTTTCTTAAATAATCTAAAAGAGTTGTTTTTCCATGATCGACATGACCCATAATCGTAACAACAGGGGGTCTTTCTTGCAAATCCTCTTCTTTTTCCTCAATCTCATAATTTTCAAAATTTGAAATATCAGCTGTTTCTTCTCGCTTTACCGTTTTATTATAATCCAAAGCCAAAATCTCTACATCTTCAAAACGCAAAGGTTGGTTTACCGTAGCCATAATACCTAAGCCCATTAACTTCTTAATGATTTCAGCAGTAGAAACATTTAACTCCCGTGCTAGATCTCCTACGGTCATAGAATCTTTATAAAGAAGAACGTTTTCATCCTGCACTTTGGCATTACTCTGTAATTTTGCACGATGTTTATAAATCTTCTTTCGCTCTTCTCTAAAATTAGTTTTATCCGATCCTTTGTTGACTTTTCCTTTCGCTTTGCCCACTTTGGCCGGTTTTTCCATCGCCAAATGAGAATCATAAGCAATCTGTTCTGCTTTTTCTTCCAAAGCAAAATTTTTCTCTAACTCATTTTCCTCTTCACTTTCCTTTACATAATCTTCTTCATCTTGTAAAGAATTGTCTAGTAAAATAATCTCATCATCGGATAATACCCGATCAAGATCACTATAATCCATCGCAAGTCGATCCATATGTTTGATGATTTCTTCTACACTTCGATTGGTATCTTCTGCGTATTCTTTAATATTCATGCTCATCACCTCTTTCTTATTTTTTCAAAATCTTTTCAATCTCCTCATAGATAGAATCTGGAATCTCACACTCCAATTTTCTACCCAAACTATTTTTTTTCTTCGCTTGTTCTAGTATACCAAGATCTTTTTTAATATATGCGCCTCTCCCGTTCATTTTTCCTGTTTCATCTACTTTTATTTCGCCTTCTTTCGTTTTAACGATTCGAAGAAGGTCTCTTTTCGGAAACTGTTCCCCACTTACAACACAAGTACGAAGAGGTATTTTCTTCTGCTTCATGTTATCACCTCAATTATTCTGATTTGATATTAATTCCAGCATTACTCGCTTGTTCTTGCGTTTTAATGTCGATCTTATAATGCGTAAGGCGACTAGCAAGACGAGCATTTAATCCTTTCTTTCCAATTGCCAAAGAGAAATTATCTCCATTGGCAATGACAAGTGCTTCTTGTTTCTTAGCATCCGTAATCGCTACCGTTAAATCTTTGGCTGGAGATAAGGCATTGGCAATAAAAACAGCAGGATCTTTGTCATAACGAACCACATCAATTTTCTCACCATGCAATTCTTCAATAATACGAGCGATCCGACTACCACGTTCCCCAATGCAAGCCCCAATTGGATCGACTTTTGAATTCTCTGAATAAACAGCTACTTTACTACGATTACCAGGATCCCTTGCCACACTATAAAGTAAAACAGTTCCATCCGCAAGCTCTGGGATCTCTAATTCAAATAAACGCTTTACAAAGCCATAATGCGTTCTACTTAAAAGAATTAATAAATTTCTACCATTATTATCAACTTTTGTAACATAAACTTTAATTTGACTTCCCATTTCGATCTTTTCACCAGGAATAATATCTTTTTTTGGAAGAATTCCATTCGTTCTACCAAGATCAATATAATAATTATCCGTATCCTCCAAAGCTACTGTACCAACTAATAATTCATCTTGTTTGTCCCCAAACTCTTCCATAATACTATTTCTTTCTGCTTCTCTTATCTTTTGAACAACCACTTGTTTGGCGGTAGAAGCAGCAACCCGACCAAAATCATGAGGAGTTACTTCCGTATCAATTGTATCGCCAATATTTAAACTTTTATTAATCTTACGCGCATCACTTAATTTAATTTCGCATTCAGGATTAAAGAAACTTATCTTCTCTTTTTCCTTTTCCTCTTGCTCTCCATCCTCTTTCGTAGTCTCTACTTCTTCTTCCTCTTCTTCATCCTCATCACTATAATGCTCAAAAAGATAATCTTCATATTCTTCTTTTGTCATCTTATCATCAGGAACAACTGTTAAATAGGAATATACTTTGATATCTCCTGTTTGTTCGTTAATGATAACTTTTACATTATTATTTTTGGTATTATAATTTTTCTTATAAGCAGAAGTTAGCGCTTGCTGCATCGCATCAAATACAATTTGTTTATCAATATTTTTCTCTTTTACGATATTATCTACCGCTTTTAAAAACTCTTTATTATTCACTTTTTTCCTCTCCTTTTTCCTTTGAATGAATATCTAGAACATCAACATCATCTGCATAGTGCTTTTCATCGATTAAAGGATTAATGACCTTCGTTGCTTTCGTAATACGCTCTACATCGATCACCGTATCACTATCTAATTCAATATTAAGGGAACGAATTCCCTCTTCCTCGGTATAATAAACATCACCCACAAACATATCAAGTTCCTTTAATGGTTCTTTTAATAACTGTTCAATCTTTTCTTTCATAAAGCCTCCTTTACCGAAAACAAAGAGTGGGATTTTTACATTCCCACTCCTTTCTTGATACCCATTATACACATTTTTTCTTGATTTGTCAAAAGCATTCTAATTCCAGCCCAAAAATGCCCTTATTTTATAATATTTTATCATAGTCTTTATTTCTTAGTACCTTTTACTTTTTTTCAGAACCTTTTGAAGTGCTTTTTTAAAATTACTTTTGTCTTCTTCATTATTTGAATTTTTGACGCAATCCTTTTCCCCAAAGAATATTTTCCATTTCGTATTACTATCTCTTTGATACTGTTTCTGCCTTTCTTCCCATTGCTTTTGACGTTCCTCACGTTCTCTTTGATACTGTTTCTGCCTTTCTTCTCGTTCTCTTTCATATCGTTTTAACTGTTCTTCCCAATCTTGTTGATGTTTTTTTCTTCTTTCTTCCCATACATCTTGCTGGTATTTCCTTGCATTAAAAAATTCTTGATAAAATTCCCAAAAATTTTCTTCCCCTGTCTTATTTTTTGTAGTATTTTGTGAATAATCAGTCTGAGAAAAAAAAGAGCCTCTTTGCTGTCTAAATTTGAAATCATATACTCTATCATATACTACTTTCTTACTTTCATCACTTAATGTTTGATAAGCAAGGGTGATTCTTTGCATCATTTCGGTTGTATCTTGACTTGGATTATTATCTGGGTGATACTTCCGTGCCATTTGATAAAAAGCTTTTTTTATTTCTTCTTGCGAAGCGTTTCTACTTACTCCTAAAATTCCATAATAATTATCCATTAATAATACCTCCCCTTAAGTGAACTATAGTATAACATGATATCTTATTTTTGTCAAAAAAAGCATTGCCTTCTTGCTTTTTTCTTTAGAAAACAACACTTTTTACTGAGCAATCGGAAAATCAATTTTACCCATATGCTTATAATTCTTTACTTTTATATGTTTTAATTCTCTTGAATTATCAAAAGCAAAGAAATCTTTTACATCTTTATCTAACCATAAGTAAGGGCTTTCTTCACTTTCTATGATATCCATAATGCGTTTATCCAATCTACTATTTCTAATATAAGGAGTCTCTTCTAAATTTGGAACCGTCTCCGCCACATGAAAAATAAATCGAGACCTGTTTTATAAGCTTGAAAATCAGCCAAGTTATCCTTATATTGCGTTAATAATTCTCTATATCTTTTATAACGCTTTATTTGCTCTTCGATTCCCTCGATCTGATTCACATAGATATGAGCATCTTTAATGGAATAATTAATTTTTCCAGCTTCTAAATCAGCAACTTGCGCGATCATTTTTAAAAGTGTGGCATACTGTGTTACATTAAAAGGCAAGCCTAATGGAACATCACAACTACGCTGATGGACGGATAAATTTAAAGTATCTCCCGTTACATCCCATTCTGTTGACCAAACACAAGAAGGAAGAACAGCAGAACGTAAAAACTCATCTTGCCATAAACTTTTTACCATTCTCCGATCATTTTTATTCGTTTTTAAAGTATTGATTAAGTTTTGCGTATGCTGATATCTCTTAGTAATAAAGCCATAAGCCGTTCCAATGGTATAAGCATATTCTTTTCCATAAAATTTAGCAGCTTAAATATTTTTTCCTTCAACCAAACTCTTAGCTTTCATAACATTACCATTTTCATCATATTTCGGCTTTAACTCTCCATTTGGATTTTCTACTGAAACACTAAAAGGATCTAAAACAACTACTTCTTTTTCTTTCTCATATTCCTCTGTGATTGGTTCATAAATACGATAAATTTCATCTGGATCAACCATCCACTCGTCCCAAATATGCACTCCCCGTTGATGTAAATCTCTCACATCATTCGATTGCATTTGCCAAATCCAAAGCATCTCTATAATTGCATTCTTATAATAGGTTTGCTTTGTCTGTAAGATAGGAAATTCTTCGCTTAAATTTATTTCAAAATTATAACTAGGAATTTTAAGAGTATTCACTCCCGTTCTATTTTCTACTTCAATACCCCTTTGTAATATCTCACTTGCTAACATAATATAATCTTGATGTTAGTATAAATATATAGACACGAAAATCTGTCCAAATATGATATAATATAGTATCAAGTGAGGAAGAAGTGTCTATGGCAAAACAACAATATAAAAACTATGATGAAGAATTTAAAAAAACGATAGTAAGTCTATATGAGTCAGGGAAGAAAATATCAGAATTATCAAGAGAATATGGCGTAGGACATACTAATATAAGAAATTGGATTAATAAATATCAAAAAA
>DVKE01000030.1 GCA_018716225.1 Candidatus Onthousia faecigallinarum
CCCAATGCTCTTTTAAATTGTTTATCATTTAGTTTGCTTATTTTTTCATACTTCATATTTTCCATATTAGAATTTTACCAAATTATGGTTATTTTTTAAAGTTAATTTAGTTTCGCAAGATGTCTATTATAAGAAAAGTGGAAGTGTAGCGACTTTAATTGTCAAAGGAGAAGAAAAAGAAATTCGTAAGAAATTAGAAAAATTACACCCGATCTTACTTGATTTCTTACCCCTTACCTTAGAAGAAATTTTCCTTTATGAAATGGAGGTGTTAGGATATGAATTCCAAGACATGCTTGCATCTTAAATATGTCTTTCAAAATTTAAAGAAATCACGGTCCATCTTAGCTTTAATTTTATTCTTATTTCCCCTAATTACCAGTTTGATCCAACTAGCAACCACTAACATGGGAGTTGTTGATTTGTTTGGCAGTAGTGGACTCATAACCCTAGGCATGTTTGTTATTCCGATTCTTTTTTCATTAGTACTCTTTTCTTTCCTTTATAAAAGAAAAAAAGTCGATTTTATCATTGGTATGCCTTTATCAAGGAAACAAATCTTTATCAGTAATACGCTTGCTGGAATTATTTTGATCATTATTATGTTTTTGATGAATATTTTATTTCTTTTTCTCTTTTCTTGCTTTAATCAAAATATTGTTCTTAACAGTTCGATGGTACTAGATTACCTCCTTGTCTATGGCCTAGGTTATATTTCCGTTTTTACGACTACCAATGTAGCGATGAGTCTTGTAGGAAATACCATGACCCAAATCATTGTAACAGTGCTTTTATTATTTTTAATTCCTTTCTTTCTAATTTTCCATCAACAAGTATTAAATGGCCCGACAAGACTAGTAGAGTATGATTGTAGTGGAGCAACATGTGAACAGATCGCTTACGACCGGTGTGTAGAACAAACAGGAATTGAAAATTGTGCCGAACAAGCAAAAGAAAACTATTACTATACAACCCTTAACAAAGGTCAAGAATATCATGGCATGGTTTCAACTCAAGCGATGATTACCTTTGTGAGTGGTACCACCCTTACTTATGATACTACCATGCTTTTAAAAACCTTCCTTTGGAGCCTTGTTATGATTTTCCTTGGTTTCTTTACTTTCCAAAAACGTAAAATGGAACAATGTGAAACTTCTTTTACTAGTTTCCATATTCATACCTTTGTCAAATGTCTTACCTTATTCCCCCTTGGAATCTTACTGTTCCTGATGCAACCATCTTTTCGTGATGCCCTAATTATAATACTCGTTTATCTTGCTTACTTCTTCATCTATGATCTTATCACCCAAAAGCGGATTCAAAAAATTAAAATTTCCCTTGGCTATTTCCTGATCACTCTTTTCCTAGCTTTCCTTTATAGTTATGGAATGGAAGCTTATATTAATTCAAAGAAAATGCCAAACTTTGACTATATCAAAGAAACTCTTACCATTGAAGACATAGAAGGAATTCGTTTTTCTTCCTTAAATGCTTATGATATGAATGTAACCTCTGGTTATCGTCTCGATCAAATCTTATTCACAGATGAACAAGCGATAGAAAAAATTCTTCAATATGCCTTCCAAAACAAAACAACAACGCCAAATGATATGTCGATGCATTATACTATTGTTTTAAAAGATGGTAACACTTACTATGGTTATTTAACGCTAAGGGAAGAAGAACGGCAAGCCCTTCTTAAGGAACTTCAAGCAACCGATCAAGCCAAAAACAGTACAACCTTAAAAGAATCAGACATTCAAACCGCAAACTTCTTAGAAAAAAATTACACTTATCGGCAATTGCAACCGATTTTAAGTGAACTAGTCGAATCATTAGATACGAATACTAGTAATACAAGTACTCAAGGAGAAGTACTTTCCATAGTTATTTATAAAAATCATCAATTGATGATTTTGGATGCTCCATCCATAACCAATCAAACGGTTCTTGACTATTTAATGCGTAAAAATAACGAACGTACATTAGAAGGACTAGCGAAAGAAAAAATTCAAGTACTTTCTATGGAATCATCTTCTCAAGAAGAATCACTAACAACTGAGGATAGAAACGTTTTAGAAGACATGATAAAATGGATCAAGGAAGACGGTAGTAGCGTCAATAGTAAAGAGCCTTATGATAAAATTTATCTTTATGGTACCCGTGGTTATTATATTTATGTAACCAATAATGACCATTTCAAAAGCTACTTAAAAGACCAAACCGTAGAATAGAGGTGATAACATGACTTGTGATATGATAGTTCTTGATTATCAGAGTCGAAATCCAATTTACTTACAAATTATCGAACAGATCGAACGTTATATTGCTCTTGGAATTTTAAAAGAGCAAGATGCGCTCCCATCTATTCGTGAATTAGCAAGTTATTTAGGTATTAACCCCAATACAGTCAAAAAAGCTTATACCGAATTAGAAAATAAAAATATGATTGTAAGTATTTCTACCAAAGGTTGCTTTATCAGTGATCAAGGTAAAAAAGCTAAGAATGAAAAGGTAGACAAAATCTATCAAGAACTAAAGAGAAACCTCGAAGAGTTATTACAATTAGGTGTTCCAGAAGAAAAGATAAAAAATACCATCTCTAACTTCTTAAAATAAGAATGATAAGACGCATTTTTCTAGTAAAGAGGCGTCTTTTATGTTAAAATAAAGAAGAAATGGAAAGTGTTGTATATGAAAGATGTTTATATTTTAGGAATTGAAAGTAGTTGTGATGAAACTAGTTGTGCGATTGTCAAAAATGGTTGTGAAGAAATTGCAACTGTCATATCGAGTCAAATTGATATTCATAAAACTTATGGTGGCGTCGTACCGGAAATAGCGAGTAGGGAGCATGTCAAAAACATTACCATCGTAATCGAAGAATGTTTAAGGGAAGCAAACATGAAAATGGAGGAAATGGATGCTATTGCCATTACTTACGGACCAGGTTTAATTGGTTCCTTGTTAGTGGGCTTAGAAGCTGCTAAGACTCTTGCTTATATCTATCAAAAGCCTTTAATTCCGATCCACCATATTGCAGGCCACATTTATGCTAACAGTTTAGTAAAACCTCTTGAATTTCCTCTGCTCGCATTAGTAGTCAGTGGAGGACATACCGAACTAATTAAAATGGAAGATCATCTCTCTTTTCAAAAATTGGGAGGTACTTTAGATGATGCTATTGGTGAATGCTATGACAAAGTAGCACGGATCATTGGATTAGCTTATCCTGGAGGGCCAAAAGTTGATGCCCTTGCCAAAAAAGGAAAACCAACCTATCCGTTGCCGATGCCTCTTCAGGATGACTCCTATAACTTTTCTTTTAGTGGTTTAAAAAGCGCGGCCATTAATTTGAATCATAAGCTTGAGCAACGAGGAGAAAAGTTGAACCTCGAAGATTTTGCCGCTTCGTTCCAAAAAGTAGCCACCGACAGTATCATCAGTAAAGCCAAAAAAGCTTTAGAACAAGAGCATTTAAAACATTTTATTATCGCTGGCGGTGTTGCAGCGAATCAAGTCTTAAGAGAAAAAGCCGAAAAAATATGCCAAGAACTGAAGGTTGATTTATCAATTCCTCCAATGAAATTCTGTACCGACAATGCCGCAATGATCGCTTGTGCTGGATACTATGCTTATCAAAAAGGAATAAGAGCCGACTACCATTTAAACAGTGTTTCAAGTGTACCGTTAACAAAAGGAAAGGAGAATGCCTCATGCTAAAAGTAAAACCTTTTGTCAAATGGGCAGGAGGAAAAAGACAAATCATTGATAAATTAAAAAAGTATATGCCTAAAAAATTCAATACCTATTATGAGCCCTTCGTGGGAGGTGGTGCCGTTCTTTTTGAACTAGCGCCTAAAAGAGCCGTCATTAATGATTGGAATGAAGAATTAATGAACGTTTACCGCGTGATGTCTGACTATGATAAATATCAAAAAATGTGTGCCCTTTTAAATAAATATGAACGGGAAAACAGTAAAGAGTTTTACTATAAATTAAGAGATAAAGATAAAAACAAAAAAAGTTTTGCCCGCATGAGCGATTATGCGAGAGCCGCTCGTACGATTTATTTAAACAAAACCTGTTTCAATGGTCTTTATCGAGTAAATAGTAAAAATGAATTTAATGTTCCTTACAATGGAAAAGACAACATCAATACTTATGATGGCGAAAACTTAATTGCCATTCATATGTATTTAACCATGAATGATATTAAAATCATGAACACTGACTTTGAAGAAGCCGTCGAAACAGCAGAAGCAGGAGACTTTGTTTACTTTGATCCGCCATATGATTCGATCAACAATTCTTTCACGAGCTATACAGACACTGGCTTTGGGAAAGAAGAACAAGAACGCCTTGCCGATATTTTTAAAGAATTAGATAAGAAAGGAGTTTATGTTATGCTCTCAAATTGTAATACTCCTTTCATTCAAAACCTCTACAAAGATTATCATATTCATGTGATCGAAGCGAAAAGAAGCATCAATGCTAAGGGAAATAAAAGGGGAAATGTCGAAGAGGTGATCATTACCAATTATGAATAGAGCCTTTTTAGGTTCTTTTTTTGTAATAAAATTTTTCATGTAAAATGATTGGAAAATAGTCGAATAACCGAAAAAAACATGTTATAATCAATAATAGGAGGTACATATGGTAAACAGAATAATATTAAACGGAACTTCTTATTTTGGTTATGGTGCAAGAGAAAAACTTGCAGAAGAAATCAAGACAGAAGGTTATAAAAAAGTTTTTATAGTAACGGATCACTCCTTAATGGAAGCGGAAGTTACTTCAAAAGTCTTAACAACATTAGAACAAGCTGGAATTCCTTATGATGTTTACATGGATATTAAACCAAATCCGAATGTAGAAAACGTACTAGAAGGACTTTCCAAATTAAAAGAAAGTGGGGCAGATTTAATCGTAGCGATTGGAGGAGGAAGTGTCATTGACACCGCCAAAGCCATTAGTATTATTATGACAAACGAAGAATTTGCAGATGTAGTTAGTTTGGATGGGAATGCCCCTACCAAAAACAAAGGCTTTCCTTTGATGGCTTTACCAACAACCGCTGGAACTGCTGCGGAAGTAACAATTAACTATGTCATTACAGATGATAAAAGAATGAAAAAAATGGTTTGTGTTGATCCGCATGATATTCCTATTGTGGCATACATTGATCCCGAATTAATGGCCGGAATGCCTAAGAGTTTAGCCGCTGCTACGGGAATGGATGCCTTAACGCATTCGATGGAAGGTTATATCACCAAAGCTCATTGGTTAATGACCGATATGTTTCACAAACATGCAATGAACTTGATCTATCATAACTTGGAAAAGGCGGTCAACGAAAAAGACAAGGATGCCATTGAAAAAGTAGGGTATGGACAATACATCGCTGGTATGGGCTTCTCCAATGTGGGACTTGGTATTGTTCATTCGATGGCTCATTCTTTAGGTGCCTACTTTGATACTCCTCATGGTTTAGCGAATGCCTTATTACTACCTCATGTTTTAAAATGGAATGGAGTAGTATGTCCCGATCGCTATCGTGATATGGGAAGAGAATTTGGGTTTGATATGGACAATTTAACAGATGAAGAAGCAATTGATAAAGTAGTAAAAGCCGTTCGTGATTTAGCAATCTCTGTGGGGATTCCTCAAACTTTAAAAGAAATAGGAATTCCAAAAGATTCTCTTAAGACACTTGCCCATCAAGCAATCAACGACATCTGCACAGGTGGAAATCCAAGAGAAGTAACCGAAGAAGACATACTCGCTTTATATTTAGAAGCGTATGAATAAAAGAAAAAAGAAGGAAAGAGGTAATTAAAAAATGTTAAAAACACAAGTAGGGTATAGTACCCAAGAAAATAGTTTTGCATCTGGTGCTGAAACAGCAAAAAAAGCTTGTAAAGCAATGAAACCCAAATTAGGTATGCTTTACACATCGGTCTTAAATGATCCGAAAGAAGTTGTCAAAGGAGTTCGAAGCGTTATGAAAAATGCTCCTGTCATTGGCTGTACTTCAAGTGGTAGAATTATTACCAATGATGGTATTATCACCAGCGAAAATGGTTTCTCTGGCATGATGACATTCGATGATAAAAATATGAAAATTGGAGTCGCTTGTCATGAAGCAGGGAAAAATGCTAGGGAAATTGGTCGAAAAGTAGCACGTGCGGCGGTAGAAAATGCCGGAGAAAATTACTCACCAGACTATTTCTATATGGTAGCTAGTCCAAAAGAAGAAGAAGATTATCTGCTTGGAATCGAAGATGTCATCGGACCAGTTCCTTTCTTTGGAGGAAGTGCTGCAGATGATACCGTAGAAGGAAAATGGAGTATTTTCTGTAACGATAAAGTATTTAGCGATGGCGTAGCGGTTGCTTTCTTTTATACCGATAATGAAATCGAAACCGTTTATACCGGAGCTTATCGGGAAACAGATAACGTCGGAATTATTACCGAGGTAAAAAATAATCGGACGCTTGTTAGTATCGATGGCGAAGCAGCCTTAAAGAAATATGCAAAATGGACGGGTAAAAAAGTAGAAGACTTAAAAGGAAACAATCTATTAGCAGCTTCTGTTACGAAACCACTTGGTGTAAAAGATCCATTAGGAAGCTTAACTGTTGTAAGACATCCTATGTTTGGTGATGACCATGGAACGAAAACACCAGATGATGATACCATCAATCTTGGAAATAAATTAGTAGAAAAAACAGCTATTATTCAATTGGAAGCGACGGTGGATGAATTAATCCAAGCGACAAAAGATACCCTTGATGAAGTAAATCGTAGAATGGATCATAAAGTTGCCGGTTATTTGCTTGTTCACTGTGGTGGAAGAGCCCTTGGCATAGGAGACCGTCTTGATGAAGTTTATAACAATTTACTAAAAGCTTCAAAGGGGGCACCATTCTTGACTGTCTTTACTTTCGGAGAATATGGTTATGAAGAACATTCAGCAAACATTTGCGGAGGACTTATGTTATCCTTTACCGCATTTGGAGAAGAATAAAAGGAGGATACAATGCAAAATTTAGTTGGTGGAAAACATGTGGGAGCAAGTAATGGAGCTGTAATCGAAATTACAAATCCAGCAACAGGAGAATTTATTGATACGGTACCAAATGCTACCGATGCTGACGTAGATGCTTGTGTGCAAGAAGCAAAAAAAGCCCAAAAAGCTTGGGCAAAAATGCCCATGCATGAAAGAGGCAAGATTCTTTATCGCTTTGTTGATATCATTGAATCACATGCCGAAGAATTAGCACAACTTTTATCAAAAGAAACAGGAAAACCAATCAAAGAAGCCAGAATTGAAATTGGTAATACAAGAACTTTTGTAGCAGGTTATGTGGAAAAAGCCAAACACGAATATGGCAATGTGATTCCCGCTGGTAGCGAAGTAGGGCAAGAGAAAACCATTCAAATGACAGTTCAACAACCTCTTGGTGTAGTCGCTTGTATTATTCCCTTTAACTTCCCATGTGATTTATTTGGGCAAAAAGTTCCAAGTGCTTTGATTATGGGAAATAGTGTGATTGTAAAACCTTCTACTTACAATCCACTAACCCTTCACACTTATTGTGAATATATGATGGAAGCAGGTGTGCCAGCTGGTGTTATTAACTGTATTTCAGGAGATGGTCCAACCGCAGGCGAAGCTTTGGCTAAAAATAAAGATGTAGCTTTGATCAGTGTTACCGGAAGTACCGCTGTTGGTGCTGAAGTTATGGGAAACGCTGCCAAAAATATAACCCATGTTATGTTGGAATTAGGTGGAAACGATGCTTTCATTGTCATGAATGATGCCGATATGGATCTTGTGATGAAAGAATTAGTAGCAGGCCGTCTTTATAATACTGGACAAGTGTGCTGTGCTAGTAAAAGATTCCTAGTTCAAAAAGGAATTAAAGAAGAATTCTTAAAACGGGCAATTGAAACAGTTGATAGTTTAAAAGTAGCGATGCCTCAAAGAGAAGATGCTGACTTAGGATGCCTTATCAATGAAAAAGCAGCTATTAGAGTAGAAGAACAAGTAAGAAAAACCATTGAACAAGGAGCAAAGCTTGTTTATGGAGGTCGAAGAAATGGAGCGTTCTTTGAACCAACTATTCTCGACAATGTCACACGAGAGATGGATATTATGAAAGACATGGAAGTCTTTGGACCAGTGATTCCTATTTGTACCTTTGATACGCTTGAAGAAGCAATTGATATGGCTAACCAAAGTAGTTATGGACTTTGTGGAAATATCATGACTCGCGATATGAAAACCGCTTTTAAAGCTTGCATGGAATTAGAAGTTGGAGGAGCAGTCATCAATGGTTCTAGTTTCTATCGAGCAGCCGAAATGCCATTTGGAGGTTGGAAACATTCCGGAATTGGAAACGAAGGAATCTCCACCACTTTAAAAGAAATGAGTAGAACCAAAACAATTGTTTTGAAAAATATTTTAGATTAGATTTAAGGAAAAAACCTTAAATCTTTTTTTAAGCTTTTTAAGCTGATACAAGAAAAGAAAAAGTATATAATATAATAGGAATATAAAAAATTAAAAAACATATAAAAAAGTTTACCAAAAAAGTAAATAAAATATCGACAAAGTCACGATGAAAACATACAATATAATTAACCAACTAAGTAAATCTAAAAGGAGTAACACTGCAGATAACATACAAAACAGAAAAACTACAAAGATTGTGTAAAGATCCAAAATATAAAAAAGAATTAATTAGAAAATATGGAGTAGAAGTGGCTCAAAAATTACCACAAAGGATTCAAGAACTGGAAGCTTTTGTCTGTTTGAACGATGTTCCCGTCACGCCACCTTTTCGTAGGCATAAACTACAGGGAACTTTCGAAAATTATTTTGCAATTAATATCAATGAACAGTATCGACTCCTTTTTCAACAAAAGAGCAGGAATAACATAATCACTAATTTAAAAGAGATAAAGGAAATAGAAATTATTGAGGTGTCAAAGCATTATGAAAAAGGTAAATAACGTAGAAGAATACGTAATAGCTCCTGGTAATACCCTAAAAGAATTACTAGAATCAAATGACATGACCCAATTGGATCTTGCTGATAAAACAGGGATCAACAAAAAAACAATTAATGAAATTATCAAAGGGAAAGCTCCCATCACCCCAGTAACCGCCTTAAAATTAGAATATGTTTTTCATATACCTGCAAGCTTTTGGAATAATTTGGAGAGTAAATATCGAGAAAGACTAGAACGGCAAAAAGATTTAGAATCCATAAAAAAAGAAGAAAAATATCTTGAAAACATTCCTTATTTGGAAATGTCTAAACGCAATTGGAATTATATTGAAAAAACAAAAGATCCTTTTGAAAAAGTTATAAATCTAAGAAAGTTTTTTTCGGTAGCTTCCCTTTCTTTTGATACGGAATTAAAAAGAAAATTGGCTTTTCATAAAAATGAAACCAAAGAAATTTCCTTGGAAGCTCTTTACTGTTGGTTAAGGTATGGGGAGATTAAGGCCCAGGAAATAGAATGTTCTAAATTTAATATAGAACAATTAAAAAAGCAAGTGGTAGAAATCCGAAAACTAGTCAATGCTCCTTTTTTAAAGCAATATAACAAGATCCAAGAACTTCTTAAAAAAGGGGGCGTCGCCTTAATTTATGAGCCCCATCTACCGAAAACATACATGAATGGAGTATCCTATAAAGTATCTTGTGATAAAGCCATTATTATGATAAGCGATAAAGGAAAAAGAGATGATATTTTGTGGTTTACTTTATTTCATGAACTAGCTCATCTAATAAAACATGGCAAGAAAGAACTTTTTATTGATCAGGAAGAGGGACAAAAGAACACGATCGAAATAGAAGCGGACAATTATGCCAAAAATATCTTAATAAAAGATAGTATCTATCAAAAATGGAAAAAGCAAATTCTTCGCTATACCGATGAAATTATTTTAAACTTTGCCAAAGAAAATCATGTCTCTGCTGGTATAGTAGTAGGAAGACTACAAAAAGATGGCATTCTTTCTTGGAATGAATTTAATCATTTCATTTGGAAAATATAAAATATTGAGAAGAAGAAAAGAAAAAAATCAAAAAATTAGGAGGAGAAAACCATGGAAACAAAAAATGAAAAAGATTCTTTCTATCAATTCTTGATAGAAGCAAAAAAACAAACTTATGCTAATGAACAGGGTAAAAAATGCAATAGTACTAGAAACGGATCCCATGATTATGAATATAGCTGCGAAGGGTTCACTTATCACGATACTTATTTTGGTGGGGTAGATTTTATGGGAGAAGAAATAGTATACTTAAAAGACACCCCAATTTGGGGAATGAATTATTATGGAATCACCTTGGATCCAACACTTAGTGAAGAGGCGATAGATAAAGCCTTAAGACCAGCTTTAATGCAAGTTGGGAAAGATAATATTCTTCCTGTTAGAGGGCCAAAAGAATTTATAAATGGCGAATATAAATATACTTTTGAAGTGACAGGTGAATTGAACTGGTTCGAAGGAGAAGAAAGTATATATAAAAATAATCACAAAGCTTATTGCTTAAAATGTCATGGAGGAAAAATCAAAAAATAAAAAAGGCCACAACAAGAAAGTGTAGCCTTTTTTGTATCTTATTTAAGATAAAACTTATTTTTGGTTCTCAAAGATTAATCCTTTGTAATACTTCCAAGCAAGCACCCGAAAGGCCAATTTATCAATTAAACTCTCATCAATTGTTTGATCTTCAAGGGCTTCTTTGATTGAATTGATACTTTCTTCATAATCCGTAGTAATAATTAAATCATTTCCTGCTAGGACTGCTTTTACCGCAGCATCATCAATAGAAGATACCGCTCCCATCGCAATGTCATCTGTCATAATAATACCAGTAAAACCAAGCTCATTTCTTAAAAGATTATGAACATCAGTAGATAAAGATGCTGGATTATCAGGATCGATATTTGTGACAGTATTATGGCTGACAAGGACAGCTTCTGCCCCTTCTGCAATTCCGGCCTCAAACGGTGGTAAATCGTTTTTTACAATCTCATCATAAGAACGATTATCAGTAGCTGCTCCATAATGAGTATCGGCATTATTTCCATAACCAGGGAAATGTTTTAAGGTGTAAGATACTCCCAATCCCTTACTAGCACGAATGACAGTTTTAGCATAAGTAGACGTTAACTCTGTATTTTCTCCTAAAGTTCTATTATACATATAATCACTAGAATTTGTAGAGACATCTACAACTGGCGCTAAATTTAAATTAAGTCCAAGATCGGAAAGTAGTAGACTCTTTGTAACGGTATCTTCTCTGATCTTATCAAAGCCCCCACTCAAATATAACTCCCTAGGAGATTGAAACTTACTACTAACAAGATTCGGATTGCTACTAACTCGAACAACCGTCCCTCCTTCTTCGTCTACAGCCGTTAAAATAGGAATATCCACAACCTCCTGTAGATTATTGATCATTTCTTTTACTTCTGACTTTGTTTTATCCAGAAAATCTTTTTCAAAAAAGACATATCCCCCAAATTGATATTTTTCTAAAGTACTAACTGGATTTGTATCAGGATATCTAACAAGAAGTAGTTGAGCAATTTTTTCATCGAGTGTCATTGTTTTTAACTTTTCCGCTGCGAAAATATAAAAATCCTTAAAGATTCCATCATCTTGCCATACACTAGGAATCTCTTCTTCATCATTACTAACAGAAATTGTTTTATAACCTAAAACTTCATTGTCTTGTAAAGCTTTATTCTTATTTAAAGTACCACTATATTCTAGTTCAATCACATCACCTACTGAGATATTGCTATCCACCACTCCAAAGGTATAAATAATATGATTACTATCTTGAAGAGTAACCTTATCATCATCCACACTCATAACCATAGAAATGAGTTTATTTTTTTCTTCCTTTTCCCTCTTATAATTATGTTTTGCAAAGATCATCACGCCTCCCAAAATTACAAGAAGAACGAGAAGAGCAATCGAACAAATTAATTTTTTATTCACTTTTTTCACCTCATTATCAATATCATTATATAAAATGAATGATAAGATTATGAGTTGTTTTGGAAAAAGTATGGGACGTTAGGCAAAATTATTTTCTTTATGTTATAATCTATTTAAGATAATAAAAACAAAATATATAAGGATAATAAAGAAAGAAGAGAAAAGATAATGCATGAAAAAAGTTTAATTATTTATTTTTCAAGAATAGGGGAAAACTATACAAGAGAAGGTATTGTCGATTTAAAGGTGGGTAATACGGCTATTGCAGCTCATATAATAAAAGACTTAACAAATAGTGATATCTTTGAAGTAAAGCCACTCCATGATTACCCGAAAAACTATCGAGAATGTGTAAAAGTATCCGTACAAGAATTAAAGGAGAAGAGTAGACCCCCTTTAAAAGAATATTTAACCGATATTTCCTCTTATGATGTGATTTATATTGGAACCCCTATTTGGTGTGGAACGATGCCCATGCCTATGTTTACTCAACTTGAAAAATTAGATTTTACTGGGAAGAAAATTAAAGTATTTGTAACCAATGAAGGAAGTGGAGTGGGCAATATTGTCAATGATTTGAAAAAGATCTGTAAAAATGCTGCTAGTATAGATAGTATTTCTATTATAGGAAGTGAAGTAGAAAATTCAAGAAGTTTAATAGAAGAATGGGTAAGAAAGTAAGTAATAGCAGAATGGTATTTTTTCTTAATACTCAAATAATAAAACTGCCAACAACTAGTTAGCAGTCTTTTTTTGAATTATTTTTTCAATCAAACAAATGAGATAATAGAAAAGGAAGGAAAGAATTCCTAACAGAAATACAGAGGTGATGACTAAGTTAATGTTGAACACTTGCGTACCATACATAATTAAATAGCCAAGACCTTTTTTAGAAACCAAAAGCTCTCCCATAATAACCCCGATGTAACACATATAGGGAGAATGAAAAGCATTTTAGTAAAGAACTTGCTAGAAATGGAGTAAACATGGGAAAAGTAACTTGTCCATTTTGTAATAGTAGAAATACGTTTAATGTCTCTTATGGTTATTTAAAAGAGAAAAAGATAAAGAAGAACTATGTAGAACTAGATACTAATATCAATTATAGAAAAGGTTTTGAAAAGCATGATTTTGATGGTGAGAAATTAATCAGTCATTTACCTAATCATTATTGTAAAGATTGTGGAAAAAGATTCCAATCTAGGAAAGTTATGTACACAGTAGATATATCTGTTATTAATTTAATTATTTATATTAGAGTTGTTCGGAAATTAAATTAAGCAATATAAAAGTTATAAAATGCACAAATCAAAACAGAAAAAGCGGAAAAAAATTTTAAATCATTTCTAAATTTAGTACTAAGTATTTTAAATCTTTTAATCCA
>DVKE01000031.1 GCA_018716225.1 Candidatus Onthousia faecigallinarum
CTTTCGCCGGATGATTTCAACAATGATAATGCTAATGTATGGAGTGAGTTTGATAATCTCGATAATGATAATGTGAACAATCAAAACGGCGTTCGCCCAGATTCCAACTAAGGCTAGGTTTTCTAGTGTCACCGCATTTTGTTGGTTACGGCTTACAAATAGAGGAAGTAATATTGGAAACAAGTTTAATTCCCGGAGGAATCCAAATAAATGATATAGATGTTCAAGGGACTTAAGAGAAAAAGTTCTTGGACTATCCCTATATTGATAAAGAAATGAAGCAGTACTATTTTTTGGTATTGCTTTTTAGTTGTTTTGAAAAGTATCAGGTAGAGAGAAGTAATATTACTATACTTATAAATTGGGAAAAAAGCCTATAAAATAGAAAGAAACTGGAAGTTTTTTATTATGTCTATTTGCAACGTAACAGTCTAGCTAAAATTAAGCGAAAATTGTCTCATAATTTTCTTTCTTTTTTTCTTCTTCTTCGTTATAATTGAGTTTAAAGAAGGTGAAATTCATGAAGAAAATTACGGTGTTACCAGCAGATAAATATATTGTCGTCAATAAAACGGTTCTTCATGAAGAGGATCGTCGCCTTTTAACAATGCTTTATCAACCGATTATTGGTTATACAGCTGTAAGTTTATATTTTACTTTGATTGATGATTTAGATTCTTTGTACCGAACAAGTGAAGATTTAAATCATCATCATTTAATGGCTACTATGCAATTAAAATTAGAAGAAATTATAATTGCTCGTGAAAAATTAGAAGCCGTAGGTCTTTTAAAAACTTATATGAAAGAGGGGAATGTCAATAGTTATGTGTATTTGCTTTATTCTCCTATTTCGGCGAATGAGTTTTTCAATCATCCGATCTTAAATATTGTTCTTTATAATAATATTGGTAAAAAAGAATATGATCGGAGACAACAATTATTTAAAGTGCCTAAGATTAATTTAAAAGAATATCAAGATATTAGTTTAAAATTTAATGATGTTTTCTCAAGTAGTAATTTAAAACCGTTCGAAGTAATTGATTCGATTGAAGTAAGACAAGAAGCAAAAATGGAATTAAATCGGGTAATTGACTTTGATGAATTGATTTCTTCCATTCCTTCGAGTATGGTTTCTTCTCGTTGTTTTACGGAAGATGTGAAAGAGCTCATTAATTCCTTGGCCGTGGTTTATCAACTTGATACTGATGCGATGAAAGGTTTAGTTCGCAATGCGATTAATGAAAAAGGACTTATCAATCGGGAAGAATTGCGGAAAAGTTGTCGAAATTATTATCAATTTGAAAATATGGGAAAACTTCCAACTCTTATTTATCAAAAACAACCAGATTATTTAAAACAGCCGGAAGGGGATACTTCGAAATGGGCTAAGATGGTTTATACCTTTGAAAATACTTCTCCTTATGATTATCTGAAGAGTAAATATAAAGGAGCAGAACCAACTAAAAGAGATTTACGGTTAATTGAAGATTTAATGGTAGAACAAAAACTGAGTGCTGGCGTGGTCAATGTTTTAATTTCTTATGCCTTAAAATTAAATCATCAAAAGTTGAATCGAAATTATTTGGAAACCATCGCGGGACAATGGAAACGCTTGAATGTCGAAACAGTCGAAGAAGCGATGCGTTTAACGGAGAAAGAATATAAGAAAATGAAAAAAATTGCTGCCAAAAACGAAACGAAGCCAAAGACGGTGAAAGAGTCAAAAGAAATTTTACCAGATTGGTTTAATCAAGAGCAAACAAGTGAACAAGTTTCGAAAGAAGAGGAGGAAGAGTGGGATAAACGATTATCTTCTCTTGTATAATTTCTAAAATTGTGATAAAATAAAGAACATCAAGGGGGTTCATAGGATGGAGAAAGAAGCGAAGAAAATAATTTTTGAGATTATTTATATTGCGGTCATTACAATTGTTTTGTCTTATCTTTGGTGGGGACCTTATCGAAATGATTTTCGCGCTAAAATTTCATTGCAAGAGAAATATTGGAATCAAACCAAAGATTTAGCAACAGCTGGTTTTGAAACGGTTCAAATTGAAAAAAATGCTACTGCCAAAGAAGTAAGTATTGAAAATAAGAGTAGTGGGGAACGCTCGTTTACGATTGCTTTTATGGTTGATGATGGGAAAGAAAATCAAAACACCAATAAAAACAACTATGTAAAATACTATATTATGGATCAAGATGGAAATTGTAGTGATGAGCGAAATCTAAGTTTAAATGGTAATATTTATACTTCTACTTTAGAAAGTGGAGAGAAAGAGCAATATACAATAGTATTATGGAGTGAAGAAGAACAGTTGAATTTGGATGGGAATTTATCGTTAATCGCCAATCCTGTTCTCTAACTTTTTTCTGTTCTCGTAGCTCAGTAGGATAGAGCGATCGCCTCCTAAGCGATAGGCCGGCAGTTCGAATCTGCCCGGGAACACCAGATGAAGAGAAAGAGACTTTATAGTCTTTTTTTATTGTTTCTTAAAAGAATGATAATGGTTTAAAAAACTTGACAAAAAGAATTAAAAGGATAATAATAACAGGCAAGAGAAAGAGGAAGGAAGAAATGAAAAATAAGAAAAATTCGAAAAAATTTATAGATGCTATGAAGCAAGGTATGGAGCCTATGATTGAAGCTTTGAGTCAAGATAACTTAAAAGAAGAAGAACAACTTCTATTTTGTTATTTTTCAAAATATTATCCTTTAGAATCAGACAAAAGGATAAGTAAGGTTACGATAGAAAATGGCTTTTTAAAACCAGTGATATTAATAGAAACAAGAGATCTAAATGGTATGAGTTCCATCATTAGGGAGCCTTATAAAAGGAATATAACAAAAGCGAAAAAAAGAAAAGAAGCATCGGATCAATTTTTATTCCAAATGACGGTAAAACTATCTACATACTCTCAAAAAGGAGTGGAATTATTAGAACAAGTACAGGCTAGAGGAAATAGACAAGAAAGGAGCCAAATCTTAGAAGTTTTAACGAAACTACAAGAAATCGCCCAATCGGTTAGAAAGTATGCTGAAGGACTTTTATCAGAGAAAGAGCAGCAAGTGCTCGAAAGGTTAGAAAAAGATTTTGAGGCTTTCGCTATCGAAAAAGGATATGCCTCGATGATTCAAATAGAAAAGTATCAAATTCCAGCTTTAAATGATCTTCGAAAGAAAATAGAAAAGAAAGAAGAGAAAAACGAACAGGGTGAAGTATCCATTAATGATATACAATATGTAGAAAGTGCTATAAAATATTTGTCTGAGCAAGAGGAAGAAACCTATTCCAAGACCAAATACACTTCCTTTGTCAAATTGTCCATATCGGATCGCCTGAAACTCGCTTACAATCAATATGCATTAGGTCTTTTAAGGGATTGTAAATTAAGCTTGGTAAGGCAAACGCCTTATTCGAATGAAAACCTAAAAATGTATTTTCAAGAAAATAAACAACGACAAGTAAGAGAATTGATAAATGTTCAAACAAAAATTACAAGCAAAGGAGAAGTTACGAAAGAGGAAATGTTAAGTTATCTATATTCTTTAAATGGTTATCAAAAAGAGGATATAGGGGAAAAGGTAGTAAGAGAAGCACCTTGGGTATTAGAAGATTTAGAATATTTAAAAGAAAAGTTTCCTAACGAAACACTAGTGGATAAAAAATTAGCTTCTTATCAAAGATATTTTCATTTTGCTATTAAAGTACAGAAGAATCGTTTGGAAGCGATGAGAGATTTAAAGGCCTTTCTTGGTAATTTATTTTTCGAACAAGAACAAGAAGCGAAAAGCTATTTAGAAAAGGGAACAGAAGTTAAAGATACTTTTTATTTGGAAGAGAATCATTTTTTAGAAACTTGTATTGGTTATTTAGAAGATAGGAAAGACAAGGATAAGGAAGAGGAAGAAAGGGTAAGTAGTGATATTTTATCTTTGAAAAGTCAATTTGATAAATTGAATCTGGCTTTAAATATATCTCAAAATTTAAAAGTAGGGATGACAGATAGTATTCGTAAAGATGTTTATGAGATGTCAAAACTGATAGAATACTATATAAAGGGTTCGGAAATAAAAAAAGAGGAACAGGATCAAGAAATAACGGGTCAAGTCATTGATCGGATTACAAGCCAATGTCAAGCATTAGAAGCTTGGGATAAACCTTTAATGCAAGAGATTAAGAAAGATATCGCTCCCGTTCCAAAAGAAAAATTATTACAGAGAGGATTGTATGTATCATAGAAAAAAGTTTGTTAAGAGTTCTTCTAACAAGCTTTTTCTTTTTTTAAAGTATTTAAAGGTCAATAGAAATTACTTTGTTTCCATGATGTTCGATTAATTCTACTAAATCATGGAACTTCATAAAGATTGTGTAATCATTTTGATTAGGGTGTACCCCAATGGTTTTATTTGTGAGACTTTTATCAAAGACAAAGATCACTTCTTTTTTTTGATCAAAAAGAAAGCCTAAAGGAGAAACCGAACCTTTTTCGACCTTTAAATATTTCTTCAACCTTTCTTTACTCGCAAAGGAAAGATGGGTACTACCAAGCATGAATGCTAGCTTTTTCATATCAATTTTCTTATCAGGACTACAGGTAACGAGATAATGTACCTTGCCATTGGCATTTCTTAAAAAAATATTTTTTGGAATGAGTCCTTCTTTCTCTAGCTGATTTTCTTGAATTTCTTTCATGGTGTAAACTCTATTATGTTTTATGATCTTATAATCTATTTTATTTTTCTTAAGAACTTCTAAAATCTCATTCATGCTATCACCTCGTGTTTCAAGGGTAACATAAATAAAAAGAAAAGGGAAGAGAGAATCTTTTGAAAAAGAAGGGACTTTTTGATAGAAATTTGGTACAATCTTTGTAAGAGAATAATTAGGAGAAAGAGGGGTTTTCTATGAATTATTATGAAAAATTAAATAAGGCGATTAAGAATACTTTGGAGGATAGGCACTTTTCGGATCAACTTCATTATTTTGATGAGGTGGCTCTTCTTGCTAAAATAATAATTGAAAATACGCCTTCTTTGGTAAAAGAAGAATATTCCTCTTTTGTACCTCTTGATACTTCGCTTGCTATCGTAGGGGATTTTTTTCATGGGATCAAAAAAGAATATGCTACGGAATTTCAAGCTTTATTGCAGGAAAAAAGTGATGAGAATTCGGTTTCTTTTCATAAGATTGAAAAAAATGAAAAAGATTGTTCTCTTGTAAACGATAAGGGAGAAGTTAAAATCGATTATACGAAAATGTTAAATGATAGTTTTACGATTGCTCATGAAATGACTCATAAATTTAGTCAGGAGAAAAATCATCATAGTATTATCAAACAATTTTTGGGCGAAATGCCTACGATTACGATGGAGTTTCTATTAGAGGATTATCTTTTAGAACATACAGATTATAAGGAAGAAGAAATAAGGATTCGAAAAAAGAATCGTTTGCTTGAAACTTATGATGATGCGGTAGCGGTACTTTTAGAGAATACTTTATTAAAGTTGTATCAACAAAACAATGGACAGATTACACAAGATGTGTTGTTGCACTACTTAGATTCGATGGATAAAAACTCTAAGCTTTATGAATTATTTTCTACACGAGGAGAGCATTATTTAAATGAAATTGTAGAGAATGGAACCCTCCTTTTTGCTAAAAGAGAGCGATATGTCATTGGAACTTTGTGCGCTTCCTGTTTTCATCAAAAAATGAAAAATCAAGAAGCAAATGGAGAGGAATTAAGTTATATTATGGCGGTTTTAGGACATTCAGATAATACTACTGAAGAGGATCTAAAAGCATTAAGTAAACTAGATATTCCCCTTTTGAAAAATGGTCAAGTGGATCTTTCCGAAGAAACTCGCTTGCAACTAGCTTCGGCTTATCAAAAAGAGAGTGAGGAATTCTCTTTGTCAAAGAAAACTTTTAAATGAATTCCGTCCAATTTTCTAGTTTTTTTTCTAGCCTTATGATATAGTAGATAAGCGAAAGGCTGTGAAGGTATGATAGAAGAATTATTAGATTATGTGAAAAAGAGTGACTTAGAAAAAGGACTAGAATATAGTGAGAAAAAAGTAAATTATGTAGGTACCAGTATTGATGGGGAAGAGGTTGTTCATAATTTTGTTGTAGCTTCTGAACATACTTCAAAGTCTTATATTGTTACCGTGGTAGAAAATGAAGAAGAAGAAATTCTAGATATCGATTGCACTTGTCCTCAATTTTTGTTGACCGACTCTTGTAAGCATGTGGCAGCCGTTTTGGTAAAATATCAGGGTGAAATGTTTTTTACGAATCGAAAGGAAAAAGGAGAACTTCAAAATCAGAAAATGTCTTTGGACCTTTTGGAACAGATTCGAAATGTAGTCATCAATCATAAAAGTGTGGTAAAAAAAGAGGCTCAGCTTGTTCCTTATTTAAAATTAGAACAGCATTATCGCTATTATGGATATTATTATGAAGAGGATGAAGGGGAATCATATTACACTTATGAATTGCGCTTTAAAGTGGGATCTCGTAAGCTTTATGCGTTAGGGGCAAAAGCGGCGAGTCTTGTTGATCGTTATCATAATGGAGGGACTCTTCGTTTTGGAAAAGATTTTGTCTATAATAATCAAGAATATTATTTTGATGATTTGGGCAAAAAAATGATGAATTTTCTTGAAATCAATTATGCTAGAACGTATCGAAATGATCCTTATTTATTGCCGAATAAACAAAATCTTGATCAATTATTTTCTATGGTGGATCATATTTATGTAGAGGCTCCTTCTATCAATCAAGAATTACCTCTTTTAAAGGGCCTTCCTTTTCAATTTAAAATGATCAAAGAAGAGGGAAACCATACTTTAATGGTAGACGATGATCTAATGGACTTAAAAGCTTTAAGTGGGGATTACAGTTATCTTATTAATCGTAAAGGAATTTATCAATTAAATCCTGTAGAAAGATTGTTTGCCAAAGACATCTTAGAGGAAGAAGAAAATTCCTTTGTGTTTCCAGATAAAGCATTAAAAGATGTAAAAGATTATATTATTCCTAATATTAAAGATCATATTCAATTAGATTCGAGTGTGGATGATATTGTCCTTGTCAAAACTCCTTCCGTAAAACTTTATTTTGATCTTTTTGAAGATTATATTGAAGGGAAAATTATTTTTACTTATGGAGATTTAGAGATTAATTACTTTGATCAAGAAAATACTACTTTAA
This sequence comes from Candidatus Onthousia faecigallinarum, assembly GCA_018716225.1. Classification (GTDB taxonomy): domain Bacteria; phylum Bacillota_I; class Bacilli_A; order RF39; family UBA660; genus Onthousia; species Onthousia faecigallinarum. The sequence goes on from DVKE01000031.1 coordinate 7,221, forward strand.
TAAGAGATAAAGAGTTTGAAAGAGAAGTTTTTTCTTCTTTGATAAGACTCCATTTTGATGATGATTTAAGGCTTTATGATATCGATGAAATTGGGAATTTCTTAGAAAATGAAATTGATGCCTTAGCGCAAAAATATGAAGTGTTTACAAGTGAGAAGTTAAAGAATACGAACCTTGTCAAAAAGGTAAGAGGGACCGCTAGCTTTGGCATTGGGCAAGATAATATTTTAAATTATGAGTTTCAATTAGAGAATGTAAATCCTAGTGAATTAGATGATATCTTCTTAAGTTTAAAAAGTAAAA
>DVKE01000032.1 GCA_018716225.1 Candidatus Onthousia faecigallinarum
TTTGTTGGTGATCTTACTTTTGTTTCTCTTACGAATTTTGATTCATGTCTCGGGATTCTTAAGTAAAATTGTCAATGCCACCATTATTTTGGCCTTACCGAATCAATTGTTAGGGCTTTTATTAGGCCTTATAGAAGGGTATATCATTGTTTTCCTTGCCCTTAATATATTGGCTGTGCCTCTAGGAGATAATGCTTTATTTGTAGATTCGGGCGTAAGACAATATATTATGAATGAAAGTCCCATCCTAAAAGATCAATTTGGTGGCATTAATCGTGCTTTAGAAGATATTATGACTTTGGAAGAGGGAGGTAGTCAAAATGAAAATGATTTGAAAGTTATTGATATTATGCTAAAATATAAAGTGGTATCGGTTGACTTTATGGAAGAGGTCAAAGAAACTGGAAAATTAGATAGTATTGTAGGAATCGATGCTGTCATTAATAAATATAAGGAGGAATGAAAATGACATATTTAGAGAAAGAAGAAGATTTTGACAAGTTAATTGAAAAAGGGGATGTTCTTGTTGATTTCTTTGCCACTTGGTGTGGTCCTTGTAAAATGTTAAGTCCTGTCTTAGAAGAGTTAAGTGATCACTTTGAACGGGTAAAAGTAGTAAAGGTTGATATTGATCAATTTGAAGATTTGACAAGACGCCATGGAATTATGAGTGTTCCCACGATGGAAATTTATAAAGATGGGAAACTTGTCAAAAAGGAAGTAGGGTATCATGATTATGATACCATTGCTTCTTGGTTTTTACGTTAAAAACTAGAGGTTCTAGTTTTTTTTCTTTTTCTTTCCTTAATTTCTACATAATTCTCCCATAATATTTTTGTATGATAGAAACAAGAAAGGAGGAGATAATATCGAAATTAAATTAATTGGATCAAATTGTAGTAATGGCATGAAATTAAAAAGAGAATTAAAACGTGCTTTAGAGAAAGAAGAAGTTGATGTTAGACTAACAGAACTAAACAATGAGAAAGAAAAAAGAAAATATAATATTCAAAACACTCCAGCTTTAATCATGAATGATGCGATTGTTAGTCAAGGAAAAGTTCTTAGTGAACGTGAAATTTCTAAATTAATTACGCAAAACTTATATAGTAATGCAGCCTAAATTGATATAGATAAAAAAGTCTGTTTGAAAGCATAAAAAAACGCCTAGAACAGACTTTTATTTTTTGGGGATCAGAGTAGGGATAAGATCCGTAGTAAGGAAAGGTTTCAGTGACTCAAACTCTTCTTTTTTTCCTTGACAGAGAAAATGGCATTTTTCATCATAATATTTCTTTTTGATATATATTCCTTGCAGAGCTTTTTCTACTTGTTTTTCTTCTTGATAAGAACAAGAGATAGCCACTTCATAACCTTCTTCGACTTCTTCTTTGTTGGCGTTTGCTAGAGCCTTTTGAACTCCTCCTGTATAAGCTTTGATTAAACTACCAGGTCCTAGTTTAACTCCACCAAAATAACGAACGGTAACTGCTAGTATGTTTATCAAGCTTTGTTTCTCTAAAACAGTTAGCATTGGCGCTCCTGCTGTTTTCGCTGGTTCTCCATCATCGCTCATACCTTTGTCTTGCTCTAAGCGAAAAGCATAACAATAGTGAGTAGCTTTCGGATAGTTTTCTTTCACTTTTCTTAAACATTCTTTGACTTCTTCTTTGCTTTTGACGGGAATTAGTACGGTTATAAATTTCGAATGTTTGATTTCTTCTTGATAAGTTGCTTCTTTTACGATTATTTTCATTTTCTTCACCACATATAATATTATATAAAATCTCTTTATGAAATACTAGTAGATGTGTTATACTAACTAGAAAAGGAGCGTGATTTTCATGAAGAAGGAAGAAATAGATAAGGAACAAATAAACAAATTTTTCTCTTTATCTAATAAGGTTTTAAAGGTGTTATTTATTTTATTGATTATTTTACTGATCTTACTCATTACTTATTTATTAAATGCCTGGCAGGTCTTTTCTTTTCTTGTTACTCTTTTAAAAGTAATATCACCAGTCTTTATTGGTTTTGTCCTTGCTTGGTTACTAGATCCTCTTGTGAATCGCTTTGAGAAAAAGATGCCAAGAGGAGTAGCTTGTATCCTTGTTTATCTGCTTTTCTTGGCCGTATTAATCGGTATTGTTGCTTTATTTATTCCCTCCCTTACTTCAGGGATCCGGGATCTTGTGAGTAGTTTACCAAAAACATTTGATAGCATTCAAGGTTTTCTGGCTGATCTTTTTGAGAAAAATAAAGCTTGGAGTGGTTATCAAGATACGATTTTACAAAAAATTGGGGAGTTTGGAACAGGACTTGCTAAGACACTACCGAATGTTGTTTTCTCTTTTATTCGAAATCTAGTGAGTGGGGGAACGATTTTCTTTCTTGGTTTATTAATTGGCTTCTATCTTTTATTTGATTTTCGTAAAGCCAAAGGACACGTTTTATCGATTATGCCTGTATCATGGCATGAAAATGCGAAAGATTTGATGCGACGGATCAATGGAAAATTAAGAAGTTATGTTCAAGGGGTATTGCTCGTCATGTTTTTCGTGTTTATCACCCAGTTTATTGGCTTTTCGTTATCTGGCTTACGTGCCCCTGTTGTTTTTGCTCTTTTCTGTGCGATTACTGATATCATTCCTTATATTGGACCTTGGATTGGGGGCGTTCCAGCTGTTATCATTGGTTTTACGATGAATCCGATGACCGGAATCTTTACTCTTGTTTCGATAGTTGTTTGTCAAATCCTAGAAAACAACTTCTATCAACCATTAATTATGGGCAAAGCCATGAAATTACATCCTGTTACAATCATTCTTGGTCTCTTGATTTTTAGCCACTTCTTTGGTATGATAGGAATGATAGTAGCAACTCCTGTGATCGCTTGCTTTAAAATCATTTTTGAATTCATTGAAGAGAAAACAGGGCTAAGCGAAAAGCTTTATGGCTATCAAAAAAAAGAAAAGAAAAAAACGGTGAAAAAAGACAGTACAAAAAAGAATCTTGTGGAAGAGAATTAATGGTTGGTGAAAATTAATCAAGACTTTTTTGGAAAGCTACTTTTGGAGTTTTATGGGGAGACCCTTATCAAAAGAAAGGCCAAAGCGAGGATGGTACCGGGCAGCAATGCCCTCCTAGCAGGGCTTTTTTCTGTATAAAAAGGAGTTGGTTTTGATGAAAATATTTTTGTTGGCAGGGAAAGCCGGATCAGGAAAAGATCTCTTAGGCAATTATATGAAAGAAAAATATAATCAGCTTGGAGAAAAGGCTTGTATTCTGCATATCACCACTCCGTTGTACGAATATGCCAGAAACTATTTCAGCTGGAATGGAGATATGCGTGAGAAACCCCGGGAATTCCTACAAGAAATGGGCGTCGAAATGATCCAGAAAACTCTTCATAAAGATACCTTTTTAATCGATCGTTTATGTGAAGATATTGATATTTTGAAGCATTATTTTTCGGTCTTTATTATCACCGATGGTAGACTGATCAAAGAATTCAATTTATTGAGGAAACGCTTTCCATCACTAAAAATTATCTATGTCAAACGAGAAAATTATGATAACCAATTATCTCCAAAAGAAAAAGAACATGTAACCGAACAGGAAGTAGAAAAATATAATCATTATGACTATGTGGTCGAAAATACGACTAGAGAACATTTATATCAAGAAGGATTAAAAATTATTGAAAAAGAAAGTGAGGTGGAAGTATTATGAAAAAATTAATTGCCGTAGTAGGAATGAGTGGAACCGGAAAGAGTGTTGCCACCTCCTATTTAGAAGAACAGGGCTATCAAAAGATATATTTTGGGGGTGTCATTTATGATAAAATGAAAGAAAAAGGGATTCCCATTACCCCAGATAGTCAAAAAGAATTTCGGGAGAATTTAAGAAAAGAACATGGTATGGGGGTGGTCGCTAAAATATTACTTCCAAAGATCGAAGAAGCCTACCAACAAGGGAATACCGTCTTAGATGGGTTATATTCTTGGGATGAGTATTTAATTTTAAAAGATAAATTTAAAGATTTAAAGCTTATTTGTGTTTGCACAGACAAAAAAATCCGTTATAATAGAGTAAGTGAAAGAAGAGATAGACCCTTTTCAAAAGATGATATTATAAAACGAGATATTACCGAAATTGAAAATACTGCCAAAGGAGGTCCGATCGCTTTTGCCGATTACTATATTTTAAACAATGGTGGTTTTGAGGATTTTTATGCTAGGTTAGAAGAAATTCTGAAAGACATAGATAAGGAAGAATAAGAGTTTTAAACGAATTTCTTCTTTCAAAGAGAAAAACGATGAGCACGCTTTAAAAATCTAGATGTTTGGGATAAAGCTTGTGATACCACTAAGAAAAGAAATTAGAATAGGAAAAGCAAAAAAGAAAAATTTCTAGGAGGTGATCGAATGTTAGAAAAAGATTTTAAAAAAATAGTATCGGAAATTAAAAGTCAGATTACAAATACAAAATTAGAAATATTTAAAGAAGCGAATAAAAATTTGTTAAAACTGTACTATAATCTGGGAAAAATAATATATGACAATTCTTCTTGGGGGAATAAATTTATTAACGAACTTGCTATTGAATTAAAAGCATCTTTTCCTAATATAAAAGGATTTTCTGTTAGAAATTTAAAAAATATGAAAAAATATTATAAAGAGTGCAGTAAGAATCAATTTGTGCAGACGGCATCTGCACAAATTCCCTGGTCTCATAATATTTTAATACTCGATAAAATAAAAGAAAGTCAAAAAAGAATTTGGTATATGAATCAGGCCGCAATTAATGGTTTTAGTTATGATGTATTGGCTTTTCAAATAAAAAGTAAAGTTTATGAGAGACAAGTATTAGGGGATAAGCCCAATAATTTTACTGATACATTAGTGAAACCTCAAAGTGATTTAGCAAAAGATTTGATGAAAGATCCGTATATTCTTAATTTGACGACTTTAAAAGAAAATTATATTGAAATGGAACTAGAACAAGCGATGGTTGAAAAAATAAAAACTGTATTATTAGAATTAGGAAATGGTTTTAGTTTTGTTGGAAATCAATACAAAATTACTGTTGGAAATGAAGACTATTTTATAGATATGTTATTTTATCATACAAAGCTTCATTGTTATATTGTTATTGAATTAAAAAACACTAAATTCAAACCAGAATATGCCGGTAAAATTAATTTTTATTTATCAGCGGTTGATGATTTAATTAAGAGCGACTTTGATAATCCAAGCATTGGTATTATTCTTTGCAGAGAAAAAGATAAAATTTCTGTGGAATATGCCTTAAAAGATATTAATAAACCGATTGGCGTTAGTTCTTATGAAATATCTAAATATATGCCGAAAGATATTCTTGACAAGCTACCTACGGAAGAAGAAATAAATTTACATATTAATATAGATGAGAAAATTGAACAAGAAGAAGGAGAGAAGTAATATGAAATATATGACAAATAATGAGATTCGAAAAATGTGGGTGAAATACTTTGAAGAGCATGGACATAAATATGTAGAAAGTGCTTCCTTAATTCCAATCGATGATGATTCTTTGCTATGGATTAATGCCGGAGTTACTCCTTTAAAAAAATATTTTGATGGTAGTATCATTCCAGAGTGTAGAAGAATTGTCAATATTCAAAAATGTATTCGTACGAATGATATTGAAAATGTAGGAGTTACCAAACGTCATCAAACATTTTTTGAAATGATGGGTAATTTTTCAATTGGGGATTATTTTAAAAAAGAAGCGATTTCTTTTGCTTTTGAATTGTTGACTGGAAAAGATTGGTTTGCTATTCCGGTAGAAAAACTTTATGTTACCATTTATACGCATGATGATGAAGCTTATAATTATTGGTGTGAAGTAGGGATGCCAAAGGATCATATCGTTTGCTTAGAAGAAAATTTTTGGGAAATAGGGGAAGGGCCTTGTGGACCAGATAGTGAACTTTTCTTTGATCGGGGTGAAAAATACGATCCCGATCATACGGCTTTTGAGAAATTTAAGAAAGATGAAGATCAAGAGCGTTATGTAGAAATTTGGAATAATGTTTTTAGTCAATACAATTCAAAGCCGGGGGTTCCTCGTGAAAAATATAAAGAACTTCCTCATAAAAACATTGATACTGGGGCCGGCCTTGAGAGATGGTGTTGTATTTTTCAAGATGTGGATTCTAACTTTGAAACGGATTTATTTCGACCTATTCTTGATGCTTTAGAAGATATGAGTGGCGTTTTATACGATGGTCAAACCGCCTTTAAAGTCATTGCGGATCATATGAGAGCGGTTACTTTCGCCCTTGCGGATGGAGCAATGTTTGAAAATACCGGAAGAGGTTATGTTTTAAGAAGATTATTACGTCGAAGTGTTCGCTTTGGAAAGAAAATTGGTTTTACGGCTCCCTTCTTATACCGTTTAGTTCCAACGATTGTTCATTTAATGCAAGAAGCTTATCCTTATCTGTTAGAAAAAGAAGGAGAAGTACAAGCTCTTGTATTAGAAGAAGAAAAATTATTCTTTAAGACACTAGAAGAAGGGGAACGGCGTTTAAAAGAAATTATGTCGGATGATAATGATAAAGTAATATCCGGCTATGATGCTTTTCGTCTTTATGATACCTTCGGCTTTCCTTTTGAATTAACGGAAGAAATTGCTAAAGAATATGGTTATCAAGTAAATAAAGAAGAATTTGAGCATTATATGGAAAAGCAAAGGGAAAATGCTAGAAAGAGTTCAAGGACGAAGTCTGCTATGGCGAGTCAAAAGAAAGTTTTGATGGATTTTAAGAAAGAATCTACTTTTGTCTATGGCCTTTATCGTTTAAAAAGTAATATTTTAGCGATTGTATCAAAAGATAGTTTGGAAAAGACTTTGGATCATGATGGTTATATCATTTTGAAAAGAACTTGTTTTTATGCTGAATCTGGGGGACAAGTTGCCGATACTGGTATGATTATTGGAAAAGACTTTAAAGCAAGAGTGGTTGATGTTTTTAAAGGGCCAAATGGACAACATATTCACAAAATTAAATTATTAGATGGTAAGATTACTTCCGGAGAAGATTGTGAAGCGATCGTCGATAAAGATCGGAGAAAGAAAATCGAAGCCAATCATAGTAGTGTTCATCTTCTACAATATGCTCTACAAACTTGTGTCGATAAAGATATTAAACAAGCGGGAAGTTATGTTGATGATGAAAAGTTAAGATTTGATTTTACTTATTCTGGTAAATTAACAGATGATACCATTATTCAAGTCGAAAATAAAGTCAATGAAATCATTAAGAAAGGGGCGATTACTTCTACGGAAGTGATGCCTTTGGAAAAAGCTAAACAATTAGGAGCCATGGCTTTATTCGGTGAAAAATATGGCAGTATGGTACGGGTTGTTAAAATTGACAAATCTATTGAGCTTTGCGGCGGAACGCATATTGCAAACACCAAAGATATCAAACGTTTTGCTATTTATTCCTATGAATCAAAGGGAAGCAATGCCTATCGGATCGAAGCTTGTACCGGTGATAAAATCGAAAGTACTTTATTCTCCGTCATCCAACCTTATAATGATGAAATGGTAAAACTTTTATTAAAAGCTAGGGAGATCTTAGAAAAAGCCGAACAAGAAGGGATTAAATTAACCTTTGATGTGGAGCTTGATCATTCTAAACCAATGAGTTATCAAGATGTTGTCTTTAATCAAAATGAACTTTCTTATGTTCAAACAGAAGTAAAAACTCTAGAAAAAGCCTATAAGGAAGCGTTAGAAAAACAACGTTTATCTCAACTTGATCAATATTTAGCGAAAGAGGAAACGATTAAAAACAAACATCTATTATTCCTGCTTTTCGAAGAAGAAGATATGAATGTTTTAAAAGCCTTAGGAGATGCTTTATCGAATGCGGTAGAAAAAAGTGTTGTTTTCCTTGTCAATGTAAGAGCTGATAAAAGTATTAATTTTATTTGTCGCAGTAACATTGCTTCTTGCAATGCTGGTTACCTTGTCAAAGAAGCTGCTCTTCATTCTGCTGGTAATGGGGGAGGAAGTGCTACCTTTGCGCAAGGAGGAGGAAAAACAACGGAACATCTTGCGGAAATGCATGAAATGCTTAGGGATGCGTTAGCTCATGAAAAATAATGTTTATATCTTTGTGCATTCTTCTTCCAGTCTTATCAAAAAGAAAATAGAAGAGGTGATTGCAGCCTCTTCTTTCGAAGATGCTATGATAAACCAATATGATCTAGAAGAAGATTCTTTTGCTACCCTTTTAGAAGATGTCGATACTATTTCTTTTCTAACCCCTAAAAAAATAGTGATTGGCTATCACTTTCATTATTTAGAGGGTAACGATATTTCAGTAGGCGAAAAGGACATAGATCATTTTCTAAAATATATTGAACATCCAACGGATGAAGTATTACTTTTTTTAACCGCTACTAAACTAGATAACCGTAAAAAAATTGTCAAAACTCTTTTGCAAAAGGGATTGATCTCTTCCTTAGAAGAAAGCCCTAGTGATACGGTTAGAAAGAGTCTTGTTGGGTATTCTTACGAAAACGGAGTGATTCCTTTGTTAGTGGAGTATTGTAGTGGGGATCAAGAACGATTATTACAAGAATGTGAAAAATTAAAACTCTATGCTTTCGATGAAAAAAAAATTACCAAACAAATGATAGAAGAATTAGTAAAAAAAGATTTACCAGATCGAGATAATTTAGCTTTTTCTTTTGTCCGGAGTATGGCCGAAAAAAACAAAAAAGAAGCATTACGTCAATTGCAAGAATTAAAGTCCTATCAAATGGATTTTTCCGCGATTATCGGTTTGTTAGAAAGCCAATTTCGCCTTCTTTATCAAGTTTTAGTTTTAAACAAACAGCATTATTCTCCAGACCAAATAGCCAAAGAATTAGAAGTACATCCTTTTCGTGTCAAAAAGACTATGGAACTACTTCCGTATTATTCACAAAAAGCAATTTGTTCTTTTTTAAACCAATTAAGCGATTTTGATTACAAAGTAAAATCTGGTCAAATGGATAGTGATATGCTTTTAGAACTATTAATTTTCAATCAATGATTGCTTTTTTGGCAATTTTTTGTTATAATAAGCCACAAGTGATTGGGGGAATAAAAAAATGAGAGAAACGTTACAAGCAAAAGCCGAACAAGTAAAGGCCTGTGGTACTTTTGAAGAAAGTGTACCAGTATTATGGAAATTATATTCAACTATTGATCGAGAATTAGAATTAAAAAAAGCGGTAATTTTACATCTAGAAAAATTAAATTATGCCGAAATGAAGAAAAAATCCAAAAGATTAGTGGTCGAAATTAAGAAAGCAATTAAAGAGAGTCAATCTTTAACGAAGGTATTAAACAACATTTCGAAACAAGAACAAATTGCTCCTTGGAATGTTCAAAAGTCTATTTCAGTATTATCGAATAGTAAAAACATATCCGAAGAGGTTCGACAATCTTTAGGAGAATTAAAGGCACAATTAGCAGCGATGGAACAACCGAGATATAGTTTTTTTGATCAAGATCGTTACTGGAGTTATCGTTTAGCAGAAGCAACCGTATCTTTATTCTTAAAAGTACAACCTATGAATGCAACACCTTTTTGTAAGAAGTATGGAATTAGTCTTCAAACTTTCCATTCTTTGACATCGGTAGTTGAAAACCAAGATGAAGAACTCTATGCTGCTTTTAAAGCAAGTGAAAAACAAAGAATGACAGCGAAATTAAATAGAGGAGCAAATTCTCATAGAAAAACGCATGATCAACAAATAAATGACAAAATCGAAAAATTAAAAGGATTAACCGATCAAGAAACCTTCGAAATCATGACAACGGATCCAACTTATTTTTATCCATATTGTAAATTACATAACCTCAATGAAGCAGAATTACGCTTTTATATGGATGGAAAAGGAAACAATTTACAAACCTTTTTAACGCTTAATGATGAACAAAAAAAAGAAGCTTTAGACTCTTATTTACAAAAATTAAAACAAGAAGTTAGTATGGTAGCAGAAGGAATGAGTCAAAAAATGATGGAAGAGAAAAGAAAACCAAAATCAGAAATTGTTCCTTTCGATATTTATTCTTTTACTAAAAACAGTTGTATTCCTTTGGGACGATTAGAACCCATTACCACTCTAGTAGGTACTAGAGAAGAACGAGAGATAATTCATGATTTCAAAGAAAAACATCTAGGTCTTTTCTGTAAAGCAAAAGAAAGACAACTTTTGGTTTATCGTCAAAGCGATTGTATGATTTGTGAAGGATATATGATCGATTATACCAAAAAAGAATTTGAATTAGCTTTACAAGATATGAAAGATCATCATTTACCAAATTGTTATGGAGTATTGTTTGGCGCAATTATGAATCAAAAACGACTTAGTCAAGAAAAAGCGGGCAAGGAAAAAGTAAAAAGCATCTAGTGTTTAAGATGCTTTTTTTCGTTGCTCTAAATATTCATAAAAATTTTTAAGATTTTTTTCATAACCTAAGTCTTTTGGATGATAATAATGTTTTCCCTTTAATTTGTCTGGTAAATATTGTTGTTTGACAAAAGCACTTTTATAGTCATGAGGATATTTATAAGTGGTAGAATTCGTTTTAATATGATTGGGAACATTTCCCGTATTTCCTTTTTCAATATCAGCTAGGGCTTCATCCAAAGCAAGATGAGCACTATTACTTTTCGGCGATAAAGCCATTTCTATTACCATGGTACCAAGGGGGATCCGGGCTTCTGGTAAGCCAACTCTGTCACTTGCTTCAATAGCGGCCATTACTTTTGGACCAATACCAGGATTTGCTAAACCAATATCTTCATAAGCAATTACACTCATTCTGCGATAAATGCTATCGAGATCTCCTTCCATAATCAAACGAGCTAGATAATAAAGAGAAGCATCTACATCGCTACCACGAATTGACTTTTGAAAAGCCGATAAGACATCATAATGACCATCACCATCTTTATCACTAAAGAAAACAGGTTTGCTATTGATCGCTTGAATCGTTTCAACCTGAATTTTCTTTTGATCTGCGGCATAATAAGCAATCTCTAATAAATTATAAGCATAGCGAAGATCGCTTCCGGCCAATTGAGCAATATATTTTAAAGCATCCTCTGAAACTTCAATCCCTTTTAAATATTCACTTTGACAAGCGCGATGTAAACCTTCTAAGATATCTTCCGTCGTTAATTCTTTTAATTCAAATAATTGGCAACGGCTTCGAATCGCAGGATTAATAGCATGATAAGGATTGCTTGTAGTCATCCCAATTAAAGTGATTAAACCACTTTCCAGTTGCGGAAGCAAAACATCTTGCTTATCTTTATTTAAACGATGAATTTCATCCATAATAAGAACCATACCATCATACATTTTCGCTTCTTCAATTACAAGATCCAAATCTTTTTTAGTATTTACAGTAGCATTTAAAAAGCGATAACGAACATCTAAATCATGAACGAAAGCATTCGCGATCGATGTTTTTCCAATCCCAGGTTTTCCATATAAAATCATCGAAAAAATCCTTTTATTTTTGACTAAATTTGTTATGATCTTTCCTTCTCCAATCAAATGTCTTTGTCCCAAAACCTCGTTTAAGGTTTTAGGAGCAAGTTTTAAAGCTAACGGTTTTTCCATGTTTTCATCACCAGTACTATTTTATCATGAAAAAGGAAGAGGAACAAAGAAAGAGAAAGAATCTATTTACATTAAAAATATTTGAGTTTAGGTAGAATTTTATAGATTTGTTGAAATACCAATCTAAAATTGATGTATGTGCTAAACAATATAATATGCTAGGCACTGGCGGATAATATCCATTGACTTTCAGTCACATAAATCCTTTGAGGACTAGCCTTTGTGAAAAAGAAGTAGTAAGATAAAACAGAGGTGAGAAAGATGCAAAAAGGAGC
>DVKE01000033.1 GCA_018716225.1 Candidatus Onthousia faecigallinarum
AGTTGATTTCAAAACTAAATTTCAGTAAAAAATTATTGTAATTAAAGGAAATAGAAAAAACTAGATAATTTTAAGTATAAAAATTCTTAAAATGAAATCTAGTTTTTTTGGTTTTCTAAAATTAAATTTCAGTTTTTGTAATGCTAATTTTACTTATTAAAAATGCTTATTTTTTTAATAACTTTGGGGACAAAATAATGTCCTTAGAATCAATAACTTTATAACCTAAAACATTCATAATAAAATCTGCTTTTTCCTTGCCAATTTCTTCTATTAAAGTTTCATATGGACTTTTATAATTTAATAATCTTCTTGGGTAACTATTAACGTGTGACATAACTAAATTAATGTCTTTTTGAGTTAAATTATTAAAAGTAGTCCCTTTAGGTAATATTTTTCTAAGTTCTACATGATTTTTTTCTATCTTTCCTTTTTGATTTGATTTGCCAGGATCACAGAAAAATAAATTTATTTGATTGTCACCTTCTAAAGTCTCTATTTCTTCTATCATTGTAAATTCTACACCATTATCAGTTAGCATAATTCTAAATAAAAGTATAAATAATTCTGTAGTTAATTTTTTCTTCAATAAATTTAGTTCTTTATTTACTTTTGATGCTGTTTTATTATCTAGTAATATTGCTATCATAAAATTTGATTTTCTAAATAATAAAGTTAATACAACTTTCTTATCGGTTGTTTTTCCTATAACAGTATCCATTTCAGTAATTTTATAATCTTTATGTTTGTTAATAAAGATAACGAAACAATCATAGTTTCTATTTACCTTAAGCTTTTGAATTTTATTTTTTTCTTCATCAGGTATATCTTTTTCTTTTTTATCTTTATCTCTTTTCTTATAACTGACTTTTTTAACTAAATCAATATTTCTGAATTCAAAAATACCATCATTTGTATAATTATAATAAGAAGATGTGCATTTTTTAATGTTATCGTCAGTCTTAACAATAGCATCTAAAGATTGACCATTTTTAATTCGCCTTTTTATCTCTGTATTAGCATAATCAATTTCTTCTTCAGTTAATCTATGTCCTTTTCTTGAATTAACAAGGGACTCATGGTATTCTATATTTGCACGCTTTGCTAAATAAACCATTTTAACATTAAAGCATTCTTTGGCTGATTTACAACCATTACAAACATATGGCTTTTTAGTAAGGCGTTCACATAGATATTCTTTATAGTTAAGACATATATTATTACAGAAATGTCTTTTACAAGATCTACATAAATTATCACAAGGTTCAATATTACATAAACCTTTTATTTTACAAGATCTATCTTTAAAATACATACATAAATTTCTATTACCATTGAAATTAGATGGATATTTCTTTTCTCTATGATTTATAATTTCATATTTGACAGTATTATATGATTTATCAATACTATTTGCTATTTCAGTTAAAGTTTTGTTTTTGTTTAAACCTGCTTCTATATCTTTACGATCTGTTGCGGAAAGATGCTTATTTTTCATTTCATATTCTTACCTCGCTTTCTTATCTTTTTGTAAAATCTTAGCATTACTATTAAAGAATATAGTAATATCTTAAATAATTAAAGTAGTGAGGTATATTTCTAAACTTAAATTGCAGTTATTATGTAAATAATAGTGAAATTAACTTTTAGAATATATACATATTGATTTCTAAACTTAAATTGCAGTTAAATAAATTATTCACTGCAATTTAGTTTTAGAAATAGTATTAATAAAAAAACAATAAGCTTTTCTAATACTAAATTTCACTTTACTCCAAAACTGAAATTTAACTTTAAAATTAAGGAAAAGAAAAAAATCTTATTAAGAATGGTTGAAACCAAAAATAAAATATAGTATAATCGAATTACAAAATAGAAAGGATAAGGGTATAGATGGAAAAGAATATAAAAAGAAAAAAGAAATTATCAAAGACAAAACTTAGTAATAAAAGACCATTCATTATCAATTTGTCTTTCGTTGCCTTAATTGGAATTGCTGCCTTTTTAATGTTATTTTATCAAAAAACAATGGCCGCAGATCCTGCTCCAAGTCAAATACATGGAACGGTATTGTATCACGGCGAATCTCCATTTACTTCACAAGATGTCTTTACAGTAATGGGGGTTTATGAAACCCAACAACCAGCTTACTGTTTAAACCATGATCTTGATGCGATAGGACAAATTAGCTCGATAGGATCGCCAGGAGAAGTCATGACTCTTCAACAATCCGATCAAGATGCGGGAATGACTTACATTTTACAAAATGGTTATCCCAATGCCAATCCTTTAGGAGGTTCTTATTCCAATGAAGATCAGTATATCGTTACGCAGTGGGCTGTTTGGATTTACTTATATGATACGGGACAAGATCTAAGTGGTAAAACAAGTCTACATAGAACAGATGTTTTAACCAATTATGGAGAATATAGTGCTGCTGTACAAAGATTAGTAGATGGTGCTAAAAATGCGAAAAGCCAACAAACGGAACCTACATTAAGTTTTAATGGTACAGTAACTATATCTCCAAGCAGTGATGGAAATAATTTTGAAACGTCAATGATTAGTATTAATGCTTCTTCTAATTTGACAAGTTATGCTGTAGAAGTAACAGCCCCAAGCGGCTTTTCTGTCGTAACAAATTCTGGAACCACCATAGCTGGAACAGATTTAGCTAGTCATACCTTTTCTCCTTCTGAATCATTTAAAATTGTAGTACCGGCTAGCACCTCCATAAATTCTGGTAATAGAACCATTTCAATCAAAGTAAGAGGCACTTTCTCTGGTAGTGCTTATTATCGCTATGTACCAACTAACACGAATGTTCAACATGCAACCCCTGCCATTGTATATACAGTTACTTCGGAAAAAGAAATACCAACCCAAGTAACAATCCCCGTTGCAAAATTAAGTGTCCTAAAAGTAGATGCCGAAACCAATCAGCCAATCGCGGGCGCTACGTTACGCTTGAAAAATAGCAATGGTGATGTAGTTGAAGAATGGGTAACAACGACGGAAGCAAAAGTGTTCGACAATTTACTTGTAGGCTCAACTTATACAGTAGAGGAAGTATCATCTGCAAATGGTTATGTTAATCAAGGACCATCAAAATCAATCACTTTAACTGCTGATAATGTAGATACTCCAGCTACTATAACAATGGAGAATGGAACTACAAAAATTCAAATCGGAAAGATTGATTTAGAAACGGGTAAATATATTGCCGGTGCAACTTTAAGAATTGTAAATCAAGAAACAGGAGAAGTATACTTGGATAATATTGTAACTACGGAAGAACCAACCTTGATTACAAAGATTCCAGTAGGTACCTATGTATTACAAGAAGTTTCCGCTCCTTCTGGTTATGTTTTAAATCCAACTTCTCTAATGTTTACCGTAAGTAACACAGGAAGCGTCCAACAAGTATTTATAAAGAATAACTATACTTATGTAAGTATTGCTGATCAAAAGATTAGTATTGATTTATCCATTAAAGGATACAAAATTGAAATCAAAGACAGTGCTGGTAAAGTAGTAGATAGTTATACTAGCGATGGAAAAGTTCATACGACAGATGAATTACCAGTTGGAAGATATACCATCGAAGAAGTTGAAGCACCAGCTGGATACGTTTGTTATCCTTCTCCAATTGAAGTATATGTCCCAGAAAAAGGAACAGTAGGAGCAAACGAGCTTTACTTCCCGAATGATTATACGAAAGTTCAAATTAGCAAAGAAGATATCACAACGAACAAAGAACTTCCAGGAGCAGAAATTGAAATTCACGATGAAAATGGAGATGTTATAGAGAAATGGACTTCTACCGATACGCCTCATGAAATCGATCGTTTACCAGTCGGAAAGTACGAATTAGTAGAAACAATCGCTCCAGAAGGTTATACTTTACAAGAAAATGCTATTTCTTTCGAAGTATTAGAAACCGGAGAAATTCAATCTTGTATAATGTACAACCAACCAAAAGTGGAAGTTCCTAATACAGCGGATAATGCAAATATAGTTACTTATCTCTGTGGAATTGTTATTGTGCTTTGTGGAATTGGTTTAATTCTATACAATGTTCATGAACACAAGAAAAAGAAAAAGTAGAAAGGACATGAAAATGTTCTTTTTCTTTGGGGATAATTGACAAACAAGATAAACTAGGATAAACTTTTATTTAGAAGAATAGAAAGGATAAAAGAAGTATGAAAAGGAAAAAGATCGTTATTACAATTAGTCTTTTGATTATTTCTTTTGGTCTTTTCTTATTGTCTTATAACTATTTCATGGAACAAAAGTTAGCAGTATATAATAGTATGAATTTACAACTTTATTCGTTAGAAGGACCAGAAGAGGAAGACTTAAGTGTTCAAGTAGAAGTAAATGATATCGAAGGAGAGGAAGAACCTGTCCCAGAAGTTTCAGGAAGAGAATACATTGCTACCCTTAAAATTCCTGCTATTTCTCTTAATTTAGGCTTAGTAAGTCCTGATTCTCCTTATAATAATGTCGATAGTAATATTACAATTATTAGTCCTTCAGATATGCCAGATGTTGAAAAAGGAAATTTAATTATCGCTGGTCATTCGGGAACAGGATACTTAGCTTTTTTTCGAAATTTATATCGCCTTCAGATAGGAGCACAAGCCTCTGTAACTTATAACGGCGTCCAATATAATTATCGCTTAGTAGATATTTACTTCGAAGAAAAAACAGGATATGTTAGCATTCATCGGGATCAAAACAAAAAAACATTAACCTTAATTACTTGTACCAAAGATAACGATACCATGCAAACAATCTATATTTTTGAAGCAACAGAATAGAGGGGATAAAATGGATGAATTGACAATTTTTGAAATCTTTCAGAATGTTTTTTCACAACTCTTTTCTTCTTCTTTTTTAATCTATTTAGTTGGTTTTTTGATTCTTATTGCTGGAATCTATCTTTTAACAAGAAGAAAGAAAAGTAAGTTGATTAATATTTTAATAGGTCTTAGTTGGGTATGTTATATGGCAGCCATCGTATGGCTCGCTTTGCCTGTATTATCACAAATACTATCCTCTGCGGTTCAAGGAATTTTAACGCAACTATATTTCCCTTCCATTGCCACTCTTGTCATTATCCTAATTATTACTTATGGGATAGGAATTTCTTCTTATTTAAAGAAAGAAAAAACAACTTTAATTACCAAAATAAACAAACTATTTTTTCTCTTTATGAATCTTTTATTTGGTCTTTTGATTTATCAATTTATGGAAAAAAAGTGGGATCTTAGTGCTGGGATTCTTCTTTATAAAGAAAAAGATCTTCTTAGCATTTTAGAGTTGATTACCTTCTCCTTTGTTCTTCTTCTTTTCTTCAATATAATCGCTAAAATCACTTCTCTTATCATGAAGAAGATAGAAGCAAGAAAAAGTCCCAATCTTAAATCATAGAATTGATTGATACTACTTTCCTGTATAATTGGATAGGGATAGATAAATATATCTAATACGAAATAAAGATTTTAGAAGAAACTCATGATGAAAAAGGATGTTCTTTCTTTGCCAAAAGAAAGAAGGATAGAAAATTACCAAAAAAACATATACTTTATTAGGTGAAGAGCAATGATCCGAAAATATAAAGTCACGTTTTTTGTTTTCTTCCTTCTTTTTCTTTTTTCCTTACAATTAGTAGATGCCAAACGAAATCCTAAACAAGATTTGAATGGCAAAATCATTACGATCGATCCGGGTCATGGCGGAAGAGATAGTGGTACTACTTATGGAAAAATTTATGAAAAAGACTTAAATCTAGAAATTTCAAAAAAACTAAAAACAGTTTTAGAAGAAGCTGGGGCTACCGTTTATATGATAAGAAAGGGTGATAGTGATTTATCAAGCAAGTGGGACAAAGCGAAAAAACGTGGGGATTTATATAGAAGAATATTAAAGATTCAAGAAAATAAAAGTGATTTATATTTATCCATTCATATAAACTATCATTATTATAGTAGTGTTAGGGGAGCTGAAGTTCTATATCATCCCATTAATCCGAATAATTTAGTATTAGCAGAATCTATTATGAATGAGTTTAAGAATGATTTAAAGACGGATAGAAAAGTTATTAAAACGAATTTATATCTTTATTCTAATACAAGAGTACCTGGTGTTTTAATAGAGTGTGGCTTTCTATCTAATCCGAATGAAAGATATTTATTGCAAAAAGAAAGTTATCAAGAAAAACTTGCACAATCTATTACGAATGGGGTAGAAAATTATTTTAAAGAGATAGAAAGATAACTTTGTATTTTTTGGAGTTCTACTCTAATTTTGTAAAAAAGTAAGTACACCTTATTATTGAACAGGTAGTCAAATCTTTCAAACAATGAAAAAATGTGTCAAAATATTATCCGATTGAGTTGATATTTTCGATTTATTTGCTTTTTTTAATAAGAAATTAATGAACTTAAAAAAGACTAATTTATATCTTTATTCTAATACAAGAATATCAGGAATTTAATAGAGTGTAGTTTCATATTGAAAAACATTTATTACAAAAAGAAAGCCATCAACTTTGCCTTGTTGATAGCTATAAAAAAGGAACCTTAAATTGTTTTCTCCAATAAATACTATTTCTCTTTGACATTTAAAATAACATCTTTAAAATAATATCCTAAAATTTGACGATAATTACAATCAAGATTTGCCAGAGCGCTCGCTCCTACCAAACTAAGCCCATAACCACTTCCTACACCCCTTGTAATAAAGGTAAGACCGTCTTTCTCAATTAAAATTGTGGCATCGGAAGAAGGAAGGCCTAATTGGGTAATCAAATCTTTATCGGAGAAAGTTTGATTCCCAATCCGTAAAGATTTGATCCGATTTCCTTCACTCACATTTAAAATTTGAACCGGATAAGCTTTCCCTTCCTTTAAGCGTAATTGCTCTTTTAATTGCTCAATCGTAAAATGTCTTTGTTGCAGATAATGAGGATAAGCAAGATCCCAAAAGCTTTCTTTTCGTACCAAATAAGGAACCCCTTCTTTTTCCTCTGTATATCCATTGCTAGCGATATGATAATAACAGTCAATGGCTTTTTCTTGGTAAGTCAAATACTCGTTTTTTGTTTCTTCGATCGCTTTTTGAAAAAGATCAAAATAAGTATGATAGGTAGTAGGGTATAATAACTTATAATAATTGTGATTGGTATAAGTGAAATATTGACAAGTAAGAGGTATTTTTTCCTTTTCTTCCATGTGATGAATGATTTCACTTCGATATAAAACTACCAATGCTTTTAAAGCTTCTAAAGGAAGAGTCATCTTGATATTGGTAAAAAGAAGACTAAGAAGCAAGTCATAAATACTTAAATTTTCATGATTAGTCATGGTAACTTTTGTCTTTTGATCATCATAATGATGTTCTTTCTTTAAATGCAAGACTTTACTAACAATGCCATCCACTACCACTACGACCTTATCCCCTTGAAATTGAATTCTTTCCTTGCAAAGCCAATCATTCGCTTTATTCTCTAATTCATAAGAGTCTAATTCTTCACTAAATTCATAGCCAAAAGTCAAATATAAATACAAAACGTCTTCAGATTTTTCTTTTACTACCCTATAACTTTCTAACATAGTATCACCTAAAAATAGTGTGATCCAAAAAAAGGAAAATATACAAAAAAGAAACAAAGTTTATGCTTCTTCTTCAAAGTATTTAAAATTTTCACCCTTTTTACAATCTTTCCCCGTTGTATAAGAAAGATTAGGAAATAACTTTTTTAAGTTTACTTTCTTAGTATCTTTTAAATAAGCATTGACCTCCTTAATTAATTGATTGGTTTCATAGAGAGCTTCTAAATAAAGATCAACAACACTCTCTTTATGCTTTTCCCTTTTTAAACAAGGATGATTCCACTGTTCATATTTTAGATTTAAATAATTTTTTTGATCAATTAAAGATTGGTGATAAGAAATAGCTTTCAACTGAAAGGTAGTTTTGGGTTTTAAAAGGTCAAAAAACTGATAAGCTTTCTTTTTTATCCCATATTTATCATAACGAAAATATTTTAAAGCAGAATACATTTGTTTTAAACTCTTTTGGTAAAAATAACACATGTTTTTCACCCCAAAAGTTTCTTCAAAAGCATAATTAATCACCTCTTCTAATTCTAAAGAAAAGGGCATAAAGTCAAAACAAAAATCATAAAAAGAAAATGCATAGGGATTGGAATGTTCCCGTTGCTTGATAAAATAATTATCTATAAAGATTTCCATATATTCATGTTGTTGTTGAAAACGATAAGTTTCTTTGTCTTCTTTTTTGAAAACTCCTGTTTTATAAAAGACAAAAGGATGTATTTTGCTATCTAATTTATAGTGACAAATCATACCATATAGAAAACTCATAACATCAGGTATTTTGTAATAACAATTATATTTAATATAATTAATTAAGTTAAGAAAAAATTCTTGGCTCTTATGAGTATGAAAATAATTACCAAATTCTTGTACTTTTTCTCCCTTTTTAAGAGAAATTTTATTGTAAAAAAACAAAGCATCCATACTCTGCCCAAACATACGCATTCTTTTCTTTTCATCCATGAGAAGGCTTTTTAAACCAATAGGTAGCGCATCATAAACGTCCATAGCAAAATAAGCATGAGTAACGGTCGCTGGCATAATAACCCTCCTTACTTTAAAATTATAGCATACTTTTTCATGAAAAACTCACAATTTTTCCGCAATTCTATGTTATAATGCATAATAGGTGATAGGGATGATAGGCAAACAATTTAAAAATTTAGAAGAACAAATTGAGATTCTAAAATATAAAGGAATGCAAATTCCAAATGAAGAAGAAGCTAAGAAAGTCCTTCTAAGAGAAAATTATTTCTTTTTAAATGGTTATCGCTATCCTTTCCTAAAGAGCCTAACAGAAAAGAAGTTTATCGAAGGAACAACTTTTGAAGAATTGTATAGTTTATTTTTATTTGATCGTTCCATTCGTAATGTTTTCTTTAAAAATCTTTTGGTAATTGAAAACAACTTAAAATCTATTTTCTCTTATCAATTATCTAAGAAATATGGATATAAAGAAAAGGATTATTTACGACCCAAAAACTTTACTCAAGATCGCAGCAAGAGTAAACAAGTAAATGACCTATTACGAAAAATGAAGCGTCAGATAAGAGTCAACGGATCACAACATAGTGCCACTGCTCATTACATAACAAATTATGGCTATATTCCACTATGGATTCTTGTAAAAGTACTTTCTTTTGGTATTGTAGGAGAATTGTTTTCTATCTTAAAGTATGAAGATCAAAAAAACATTTGTAATTTATATCATATTGAAGTCGAAACATTTCAACTCTATTTACCAATCTTATCAAACTATCGAAACCTCTGTGCTCATGAAGATATTCTTTATGAAAATAAGACTCAAAAAGAAATTCCGGATACGATCTATCACCAAGTATTAAATATTCCAAAAGAAGAAGGCGAATATATTTATGGAAAAAACGATTTGTTTGCACTACTCATTATTATGAAGCAAATGTTATCAGAGGAAGAATTTAAGAACTTAACGATTGAGTTAGAAGAGTGGATTCAAAATTTAAACTATAATTTACATACGATAAAAATAGAAAAGATTTTAACAAGAATGGGATTTCCAGCTAATTGGAAACAATTAATGAAAATTGAAAGGAGTATGGAAGATGAAGCATGAAAGAATAAAAGAATTTGTCCTAATTATTATAGCTTTTTTAGTAGGAGGAGTTAGTACTTATTTTATCATTGGGGAAAAGATTGGCTCTACCAACACCTCGACTTCTATTGTAGGAGGGGGGTGTAGTGCTGAAAACTGTACGAAAGTAGCAGTTGATGAATCGGGAATTAGCGATTCGGTAGAAAAAGTCTATGATGGAGTATTGATGGTACGAAATTATCAAAAAGATCAAGTCGCTTCTACAGGAACTGGTTTTGTGTATAAGATCGACGGAGATGATGCTTATGTTATGACCAATCAACACGTAGTAGAAGGTGCTGATCGGGTTACTGTTATTGATTCAAAAGATCAAGAAATCGAAGGGGAGGTTTTAGGAGGCGATACTTATGTTGATATCGCTATCATCAAAATAAAAAAGACGGATGATATCATTGCTTTAACTCTTGCTAGTAGTGAAAATGCGAAACTAGGAGATCTTGTCTTTACGATAGGGTGCCCTTTAGGTTATGATTATCGTGGTAGTGTTTCTACAGGACATTTAGCAGGAAAAGATCGCATGGTAACAGTAAGTACTTCAAATAATTCCTCAAGCGGTGATTGGGTAATGGAAGTATTACAAACGGATGCTGCAATTAATCCTGGAAATAGTGGAGGACCTTTATTCAATGTCAATGGAGAAGTGATTGGTATTATTTCCATGAAACTAGTCCAAACGGAAGTAGAAGGAATGGGATTTGCAATTCCGATTGAATATGCTACAAGTAAACTAGAAACTCTAGAAAAAGGAGAAACCATTGAATGGCCATTATTAGGAGTTCAAATGGTCAATGTATCGGATGCTCTTAATTCTTATCGTTACAGTAATTATAATATTCCAGAAGGAGTGGAGTCAGGTGTCATTGTAGTAGGAATTGAGAAAGGAACTGGAGCAGAACACTCTGATTTACAAGAAGGAGATATTATTGCCAAGATTAATGATGAAGAAGTAGAAAACTCTGCTTACTTACGTTATGAATTATATAAATATTCACCAGGAGATAAAATTACAGTAACCTACTTAAGAGATGGAAAAGAACATACCACTCAAGTAAGCTTAAGCAAAAGTGAATAAAAAAGACTGTCTTAGAAAACTTCTAACAGTCTTTTCTTTTTATTTCAATACAACCGAAGTTGGCTTTTTGTATAGAATCAATCGCTTCTTCCATAGATTTAAAATCATCAAGATAAATGGTATCAAGATGTCCCCCGTTGGCAAGTTTTTGAAATCCAGCCAAACTTTCTTGTTTGACCGGTAGAAAATAACCAGATGAATACTTTTCTTGATCTGTAATACCTTTTAACTTTCCAAAAATAGCGGTATCTTGTTGCTTAAATTCTCTTTCAACAAACTCGTAAGGAACAGCAGAAAGAGAAAAATTAAGATTGTTTTCGTCACTTAATTTTGTAATTTTCTTTTTCATAAACTGAACAATTTCTATCCCATAGGTAAGTCTCTGATCCTTCTTCTCTGCTTGAAACAAAGCTTCTAAACATTCTTTTAAACCACAAAAATGAATGGTTAAGGTACCGTGCTTTAAAATTTTTCTTAACCGATCTCCATCTTTTAATTTTTCTCCATCATGCCACACGCCGTACCCATATAAAACAGGCAACTGCCGAATATGTTTTGAACATTCAATTTCAAAACGATTCAAAAGAGCGTCACTAGCACTTTTTATTACTCCATCTAATTCTTTATAAAAGCCTCTTAAGTCCAAAGGATGTTTTAAAGCAATGCGTACAAGATTAATCGAAACGGTCGCTAAATTTCCTTTTCCTCCCACTAATTTTTTTTCCAAAGTGGTATTATCTTCGATAACTCGTGCACCATAAGGAAAATAAGAGACCACTTCTTCTTTTAAAGAATTAAAGCGATTATCCAAAAAGATATAATAACAGTGACAAAACCTTGCTTGATAAGAAATTTCTTGAAATTGTTTAAAATAAGGATAATTCGGACTATGAGAAGAAGAATTTATTTTCTTTGATACTTGAAAGAAATAATGGATGCGTTCTTGATCTTGTAAGGAAGAAAGAATGGAATCTAAAACCAATTGGCCCGCAAAAGAAGAGGCCATTCCAAAATTATAAGCGATCTCTTTTTCCAAAGAGAAAGAAAACAAAGAGGCAAGAGATGCGGAAAGCATTCTTTTTAATTGACTAAGGGAAGCAGCAAAGATATTTTGGCAAGAAAGAAGTAAGAAATGATTCTCATGAACAAAAGAAGCGAACAGGTCTTTTGGAAAAGTAAAATCGGTTAAGTGATCAAGCTCTTTTTCTAGTTTTTCCAAAGAGAAAAAGTTTTCAAATTCATTCGCTTGAAAGAAAAGGGCAAAATAATTTTTTAAGATCTCTTTATATTGTTTTAAAGCAATCGATTCTAAAGCAAGATCAAAACTTGAGAACATGATGGAACCATAAACTTCATTTTGTAGGGAAAGAAGCAGTTTTTTGATTAATTCAAAATAACCAGTTACTTGAGTTTGTGATCGTAAAGCAAGAGAAAAAGGAGTATCTAGAGTTTCTAATTCCCTTAAATCAATCGAAATAGACTCGATGGAACCCATAGGAATGGTTTCTATCGAATGAAGGAAAATAGTCCCACTATCATGACTTTTTACTGTTTTACTATCTAAAAGATAAGCTTTGGCAAATTCATAAGAGATGGTAGAACCAAACTTACTAAGTAGGGAAGAAGGGGTATCCTGCTCCTTTGGTTGGTAGAGTCCCAAGGCTTCAATCGCTTTTAGAAACTTATGTTGCTGTTTCCCGACAAAAGTTTTCCTTGAGATATTTCTTCGCTTTCGATAGGCCGAAAAAGACTGATAAACATCCATAAATTTTTCCTTTTGTAACACCATTTCAATAATATCTTGAATATTTTCAATATTAATCGTCTTTCGATCTTGATAATCTTTTTCTATTTGTTGAAGTACTTTTTCATACACTTTATTGACATCTTCATCATGATAGGGAATGTCAACCGAACGAAAAGCTTTTTGAATGGCTAAGGCAATTTTTTCGCCTTGAAAAGCAGTTCTCTGACCACTTCTTTTTACCACGATTAAAGTATCAAACAGAGTTGTTTTTGACATAATCACCCCTCCTTATACCTTTATTATACTTGTAAAAAAGAAAGAACGCAATGGAGCAAAAAAGGAATTGACAAGTTACAAGGAATCTCGTATTCTAATAGTAGAGAGGAGTGAAATAATGTTTGTTCTAGGAGTATTAGCAATTATTATCGGAGCGATTCTAACGATCGTAGGATTTGCTATGAACAATAGTTTAGAAGCTCAATTAATTAGTGCTTTCTCTACAGGATCAACCAATCCAGGAACGATATTTATCGTGATCGGAATCATCTTATTAGTAGTTGGGGTTCTATTAGTAGTGATGAAGAAAAAGAAAGCTCAAAAGTAAAAGAGAAAGGTCGAAAGATCTTTTTTCTTTTGAGTGACAAATTCTTGTCTAATAAAAGAAAAACTTTCTTTTTGAAACAAAAAAATGTTACAATATAAAAGAAAGTGGGGATAAGATGATTACATTTGAAAAAGTAAGTAAAGCTTATAAAGATGTTACCGTATTAAAAGATATTTCTTTTACCATTGAAGATGGCACATTAGTAACTTTAATTGGAGAATCAGGCTGTGGCAAAACGACGACTTTAAAAATGATCAATCGTCTAATAGAACCAACTTCTGGTAAGATTCTAATCAATGGAGAAGATGTTCATAAGAAAAATGAAATTGAATTAAGAAGAAGTATTGGCTATGTTATTCAACAAACGGGACTTTTCCCTCATTTAACCATTAAAGAAAATATTGAAATTATACCTAAAGCCTTAAAAATGGAGAAAAAGAAAATCGAAGCGAAAACCAAAGAAGTATTAAAAATGGTTGATTTGGATGAGGATCTACTTGATCGTTATCCCAATGAATTATCCGGCGGACAACAACAACGTGTAGGAATTGCACGGGCTTTTATGAATGATCCAAAAATCATTTTAATGGATGAACCCTTTAGTGCTCTTGATCCCATGAGTCGAAGTGCTCTTCAAGAAGAATTGTTAAAAATACAAGATAAATTTCATAAGACAATTGTCTTTGTAACCCATGATATGGATGAAGCGATCAAGTTAGCGGATAAAATTGCCATTATGGATGGGGGAAAATTGGTTCAATATGATACCCCAGAAAACATTTTAAAACACCCGAAAACCGAATTTGTCAAAGAATTTGTAGGAAAAGATCGAATCTGGGATTCTCCAGAACTCATCAAAGTAAAAGACATTATGATTACCAATCCGGTTACGTGTCTTCCTCATTACTCTATTTTTTATTGTTTAAATAAAATGAAAATGATGCATGTTGATAGTTTAATAATTGTAGATGAAGAAAAAAGATTTAAGGGAATGCTTTATGCCGAAAGTATTGTCGAAGAAAAAAGTACCAAAAGAAAAGCTGAAGATCTGATGATCGATGACGTTGTGACAGTCAAAGAAGATCAATCGATTGTTGATTTAGCGAAATTAGTGAAAACAAACCGTCTTTCTACGATTCCCGTCTTAGATAATGATAACAAAGTATGTGGCTTAATCACAAGAAGTAGTTTAATTACAGCCTTAAGTCAACAATTTTTAAAGGAGGAGTAATATGATGGACTTTATAAATTATATGATCGAAAATAAAGATCAAAGCCTTTCTCTTTTCTTAGAACATATTGAACTGACAGTGCTAGCGGTTGCTTTCGCTATTTTAATTGGTGTTCCTATTGGTATTTTTATCAGTTATGTCAAAAAATTAAATAAACCTGTTTTAGGAATAGCTAGTGTTGTACAGGCGATTCCATCGATGGCTCTTCTTGGTTTCATGATCCCTTTTCTTGGGATTGGAACGGTACCGGCGATTGTAGTGGTGATTCTCTACTCCCTTCTTCCAATTATTAAAAACACTTATACAGGTATTAGTGGAATCAGTGATACAATGATAGAAGCAGCGACAGGAATCGGACTTACCAAAGGACAAATTTTGTTTAAAATTCAAATTCCTCAAGCTTTACCGGTTATTATGGCAGGCATTCGTATTTCGGCTGTTTCGGCGGTAGGACTCATGACTATGGCTGCCTTTATTGGAGGCGGAGGTCTTGGTTATCTTATCTTCTCAGGTATTCGAACTGTTAATAACTATCAAATATTAGCAGGGGCCATTCCAGCTTGTATTCTTGCCTTAGCAGTTGATTATTTCTTTGGCCTTATTGAAAAATTAGTAACTCCTATCAGTTTACAAATGCAAGGCAAAACAAGAGAACAAGTCTTAAATGGAAGAAAAAAACAAAAGATTATTGTAGGTATCATTCTCGCTCTTATTGTTCTTCTATTTCTTAGTACGATCAAATTGGATAAACCAAACGAAAATACCCTAACCGTCGGTTCTAAAGACTTTACCGAACAAAACATCTTATGTGAAATGACTAGTAATTATATTGAAGCGAATACCGATATTGCCGTTTCAAGACAATGTAACTTAGGAGGAGCCCAAGTTGTATTCTCCGCCCTTAATCGAGGAGATATTGACCTTTATATTGACTATTTAGGAACTGATTATACCGATATTTTAAAGCATACCCCGATCAGCAATGTCGATCAAGTTTATCAAACAGTCAAAAAAGAATTCAAAGAGCAATACGGTATTGAAGTATTAAACCCCATGAACTTTAATAATACCTATGCTTTAGCGGTAAGACAAGATACTGCTCAAGAATATAATTTAAAAACCATTTCCGATCTTGCTAGAGTATCCCAAAACTTAACCATTTCTCCAACCCTAGAATTTGTCAATCGTCAAGATGGCTTACCAGGCTTATTACAAACCTATAACCTATCATTTAAAGACACCATTGCTATGGATGGTAGCCCAAGATACACCGCCTTAATGAATAACAATAGTCAAGTGATAGATGCCTTTACCACTGATGGACTGCTAAGAAAGTTTGATCTTGTTGTCTTAGAAGATGATAAAAACTTCTTTCCCCCATATTATGCCGTACCTCTTATGAAAACAGAAACTTTAAAAACATATCCAGAACTAGAGAATTTATTAAATACACTAGGAACTTACTTAACGGATGCTGTAATGCAAGAGTTAAACTATCAAGTCGATGAACTAGGACGCTCTCCCGAAAGAGTCGCAAGGGAATTTTTACAAGCACAAGGATTGATTTAGTTCTTGTGTTTTGCTTTCCTTTATTATAGAATAAAAATAAAGACGAGGTAGGGATATTATGAAATATGGTGGAAAAGCAGACTCTTTATTATTTTTAAGAGAAAATAAAATACTAGTACCTAATTTTTTCATCATCACAAAAGAAGATTATACTAATTTTTTAACAAAAAATAAGATTGATGCCGAAATAAAAACTTTATTTTTAAATAAAGATTATCAAAAGATAAAAAAATTAATAAAAAAGCAATCTATTACCCAAGAATTAAAAGAAAAAATAGAAGAAAAGACTTTAAAAATAAGTAGCCAATTCTACGCAGTACGTTCTTCCGCTACGAACGAAGATGGAGAAAATAAATCTTATGCAGGGCAGTATGATAGTTTTTTAAATATAAAAAAAGAAAAATTATTTGAAAATATTAAGAATTGTTGGTGTTCTTTATACAATGAAAATGTAATTCTTTATAGCAAAGATTTTGATATTTATGGCATGAATGTAATCATTCAAGAAATGATCGAACCAGACTATTCTGGAGTAATATTTTCAATAGATCCATCTTCAGAAACTAAAAACTATACTATTATTGAAATGGTAAAAGGCTTAGGCGAAAAATTAGTTTCAGGAAAAGTGACACCCACAAAAATTTTTATAAGAAAACAAACGAAACGAATCGATTTAAAATTAGGAAATTTAAATATAAAAAAAGATACTATAAATGCCCTAATGGAAAATGTAGAAAAAATAGAAAAAATCTACAACCAACCAATGGATATCGAATATGCAATTACAAAAGATGAATGCTATATATTACAAGCTCGTCCAATCACCGCAACCTCTCTCTCTCCAAAAACATTTGATTTATTCTTAACGAGGCAAAAACCAATCATAGATATAGAAATATTTTATAAAGGAGAATATGAAGGAATAAAAGCAATAACTAGAAATCTATATTATTTCAAACCCTTATTTGTTTACAACAAAGAAGAAAATAATGTATCTATTTATTATAATGGAGTAGACTTAGAAGAATTACCAGAACCAATGTATTATTATTTAGATTTAGATTTTGACAAGACGTTAGATTATTATGAAACAATAAAAAAAGATATCAAATACTTAGATAATATTATTGATAATAACCAAACAATAGAATATAAAGGTTATATAGAAAAGATAATCGAAATTTATCCCTTTACTAGCTTAGGTCAATTAGCAGGACACTTTAATGAGATGACCCAAAGAGTGAAAGATGTATTAATTGAGTTTAGAGAGAAATATGATTATATAATATATAAAGCCATAGATTATTTAATATTAAAAGTAAAAGAAAAATTACCAAAGGAATATCAAGCGTATATAGATTTTCTTAAATTAGAAGAAGCAGTAAATAACAATTTTCCTAGTATAGAAGAATTAGAGAAAAGAAAACAAGGTTATATTTATTATAATGGTGCGCTTTATGTAACAGAAGATTACGATCAATTTTTTTGTAAACAGAATATTAGTATTGCTGCCAAAGAAAATGCTTTATTAACTGGAACATTCACCTATTATTCAGGAGAAAATATAAAAGGTAGAGTTTGCAAGATAATGAATGACAAAGACTTTTCTAATTTTAAAGAAAAAGATATTATTGTAACACCTATGACATCTCCAAAGTTTTTAAGCATTCTAAAACATTGTCAAGCCATCATTACGGATGAAGGAGGAGTTACATCGCATGCCGCCATTATTTCAAGAGAATTAAAAATACCATGCTTAGTTGGAACAATGGGAGCGACGAAGAACTTATCTACAGGTGATTTTATTGAAATAACACCAAGAGGAGAGGTTAAAAAGATAAAATAATGCTTTAGTATTTAAGAAAGTTAAGATATTATATAGACAAATAAATTTAGTTTAGGGCTTTGCCTTTATATGCGTACTTAAGGCAAAAGGAAGGAGAACTCAAAAATGAAAGAAGGAAACGCTCAACAGACAAAATATGTCTGCCAATTGCCTGTTCAGAAATTTAAAATTGTGAAAGAAGCGGAAGAAGGAAAGTTTGCTCAAATTTTATTTCAAAAGTTGAACACAACTTTTGTAATAAATGATTAGTTTCATGAATTAAAGTATGCAAAGATATTTTTCCTTTTTTTATTTTTAAGTACATTAATG
The DNA here is from genome assembly GCA_018716225.1 of Candidatus Onthousia faecigallinarum. Taxonomy (GTDB): domain Bacteria; phylum Bacillota_I; class Bacilli_A; order RF39; family UBA660; genus Onthousia; species Onthousia faecigallinarum. Next base: position 18,139 of record DVKE01000033.1, read on the forward strand.
AACTATGATTGGTATAAGGATAAGCTCCCCCAGCTGTTGCTGTTCCTAAACTTCTTCCTATTAAAGAAAGCTGCTCTGATAAACTTCCTTTGTTCAGATCTAAAATAACACTTAAATCTGTTTCATTAATCTTTCTTTATTGCAAGTATAAGTAATAAATATAAGTTAACAATTCTTCTTTTAGCTTTTGCTTTTTGAAAGTCATTGGATTTTCGTCATTTAAGGCATAATCTATTAAATTTTCTACGGTTACTTTATGATTAGACTTAATGATCATAGAATGAATAGAATTTTTTAATACGCTATCAGCTTCAGCTATTTTATTATCTAATTCATTTTGTTTTATATTAGTTCCTACATAAACAATAATTAGGTCCTCTATTACAGAATCGATTTTTCCTTTATTCTCTTCGCCATAATATTTCGTAAATGCTTTCCTCAATGTTTCAAGAACTTTTAGCATATTTTTATCTCTTAATTTTATATAGTTATCTATTAACAAATTGTTTGATACCATTATGCCCTCCTTACTATATTTATTCTATCATATTCAAGCTAAGAAATTCATCTTAATTATAAATTGCAAATAAAAGAAACTTTATACAAAGAAAACTTATTAAGATATCAGAAAAAAGATTTTCTTTGAAACTTTGGTACAACATGGTATAATAACGAGGAGAAATGAGGGGATCCTATGATTTATTTTGATAATAGTGCTACGACAGAAGTAAGGGAAGAAGTTCTTGATACCTTTGTAACCGTAACCAAAAAATTTATTGGCAATCCAAACTCTTTACATAAATTAGGATTGGAAAGTAAAAAACTAATGAGTGAAGCAACCAAACAGGTAGCCGATCTTTTACACGTCAAAGAAGAGGAAGTAATATTCACAAGTAGTTCGAGTGAAGCGAATAATTTAGCCATCAAAGGAGTATTAGGTTATTATCCTAAAAGGAAAAAATTGATACTTACGACGATGTTAGAACACGCTTCTATTTATGAGACTTTACAACATTTTGACGAAGATGTGATTGTAAAATTTTTGAAATTAGATGACAAAGGACATATTGATTTACAAGATTTAGACGAAAAATTAAAAGAAGAACCCTTACTTGTCAGTGTTCATCATGTAAATAGTGAAGTAGGAACCATTCAAGATATTGAAGCAATTGGTAAGAAAATAAAAGAATATCCCAAAACACTATTTCATGTCGATGGAACACAAAGTGTAGGCAAGATTCCTGTCAACTTAGAATATGTTGATCTCTTTAGTTTTAGTGCCCATAAGTTTTTTGGCTTAAAAGGAATCGCTTGTTTAATCAAAAAAGAAAAAGTAGGCTTAAAACCTTTAATTGATGGTGGAGATAGTCAGACCATCTACCGTGCCGGCACTCCATCCGTTGCTTTGATTGCCTCTTTTGCGAAAGCCTTAAGATTAATCTTAGAAGAAGAAAAGAAAAATTATCAACATGTCAAAGTCTTAAATGAAAAAGCAAGAGCTGAATTAGAAAAACTTCCGAATGTTATCATTAATTCGCAAGAAGGTGATTCTCCTTATATTTTAAATTTTAGTATTTTAGGACAAAAACCAGAAACCGTCTTACATAAATTAGAACAATTTGATATTTATCTTTCTACCAAAACCGCTTGTTCTTCCAAAGAAGAAAAATCAAGAACCGTTTATGCTTTAACTAAAAATGAAGAACGTAGCAAAAGCTCACTACGAATTAGTTTTTCAAAAAATAATACTTTAGAAGAAGTAGAAACTTTTATAAAAGTTTTAAAGGAGGAAATACTATAAATGGAACGAATTATTTTAATCAAATATGGCGAAATGACAACCAAAAAAGGAAATCGTAATTTCTTTGTCAAAACGTTAGCTTCTAATCTAGAGCAAAAACTAAAAGATTATCCTTGCACCTTAGAAAAAGATATGGCTAGAATGTATCTTTCTTATGATGAAAGAGAAGAACAAGAAATATTAAATGCCATCCATACTGTTTTTGGTATTCACTCTTATCATATTGCGTATACTTGTGAAAGCAACTTAGAAGAAATCAAAAAAACATTGCAAGAAACCATTCAAAAAGAAGTTTTCCACACCTTTAAAGTGGAAGTGAAGCGTAGCGATAAAAGTTTTCCCCAGAATAGTGTGGAGTTAGCTCCTATTTTTGGGAGTGTCGTTTTAAAAAATAAAGAAGGGGTAAAAGTAGATGTTCATCATCCAGATGTCGTTGTGCATGTAGAAATAAGAAAAGAAAAAACCCTAATTTATTATAACGAATATAAAGGCTTAGGAGGCTATCCAGTTGGAACGCAACCCCAAGGAATGTTGATGTTAAGTGGCGGTATTGATTCTCCTGTTGCAGGCTATCTTGCGATGAAACGTGGGATCAAGATCGAAGCTGTTTACTTTGAAGCCATTCCTCATACGAGCTTAGAGGCAAGAGAAAAAGTAAAAACCTTAACAAGAAAATTGGCCAAATATCAAGGGATGATTCATTTACATATTGTTCCTTTTACCGAAATTCAAGAAGAAATTTATAAAAATGTCAAAGAAAATTATGTGATTACCATTATGCGTCGCATGATGTATCGAATTATGGAAAAACTAGCCCAAAAAAATAAAGCTCTAGCCATTATCAATGGGGAATCGATTGGACAAGTGGCAAGCCAAACCCTAAATAGTATGTTTGTCATTAACCATGTGATAAGGCTTCCAGTCATTCGTCCTGTCGCTTGCCTTGATAAATTAGAGATCATTGAGCTAGCGAAAAAAATTGACACTTATAATACTAGTATCTTACCTTATGAAGATTGCTGTACTGTTTTTGTTCCTAAACATCCGGTGATTAATCCCACCTTAGAAGAATGCGAAAAAGAAGAACAAAAATTTGAATTTAAAAATTTAATTGATCAAGCAGTCGAAGAAACAAGAGTTTTAAAAATAAAAGATCAAGAAGAAAAAGTATATCAATCTTTACTATAGCCAAAAATTACCAATCGAAAAAAGGTATGAAATATAAGAATTTTCACAATCTACTAGTGTAGGAGGTGAAAACAATGAGCAACTCAAATCAAGGATCAATGAAAATGAGAGTGCCTGGAGCTAAACAAGCTATCGATAAGATGAAATACGAAATCGCTAATGAATTCGGAGTTAATTTAGGACCAGATGCAACAAGCCGTGCTAACGGATCTGTTGGTGGTGAAATTACTAGACGTTTAGTTCAAAACGGACTTAATCAAGTAAGTGGAAGTTATTCTAATAAATAAGTAAGATAACTTAAGCGATAGGCAGAAGATGCCTATCTTTTTTTATTGTTTTATGCTATGATAGGCAAAAAAAGAAAAAATCAAAGCAAAAGTGGTGATGATATGGCAAAGAAATATACAGAGGAACAATTAAAAGAAGCGTTAGAAATCTATAAAGAAAATCATAAAGATAGTGTTTACATTCCCCAAAACGCCGTAGTAACCTTAAAAGATGGAACCAAAGTAAATTTAGGAACCTGGGGAAGCCATATGAAAAGTCGACTTAAAACAATATCATCTGAATTAAAAAAAGAAGTTCTATTTTTATATCCAAAGCACTTCGAAGATAATAAAAGATCATATTCCTTAGCTCAATTAAAAGAAGCCTTAGTTTTTTATAAAAAAGAACACAAGGATAGCAAGTATATTCCCACAAATGCAATAGTAACCTTAAAAGATGGAACGAAAGTGAATTTAGGAACTTGGGGAAATAATATTAAAAGTGGATCTACAAAAATATCTTTCGAATTAGAAAAATTAGTTTATACTTTGTTTCCAAAGCAATTTGAAGAAGTTAGAAAAATATATACAGAAGAACAAATAAAAGAAGCGCTAAGACTCTATAAAAAAGGGCACAAGAATAGCGAGTTTATTCCTCAAAATGCCATAGTAATATTAAAAGATGGAATGAAAATAAATTTAGGAACTTGGGGGAGGAATGTTAAAAGTGGAATTACAAAAATATCATCTGAATTAAGACAAGAAGTCCTCACTTTCTACCCAAATCAATTTGAAATTAGAAAAAAAACCAAAACTGGTAAGGAATCAATCTCCCCTTTAGAGAAGTATAAAGAACTTTTCAAAGGCGATGAAGTAAAGGCCAAACAGGTAGTAGAATGTTTAAGAAAATTAAGAGAAAAAAGACAAGCAAAGAAGAGTTATGAGTGGAATATAGAAGATGTATTACAAGAGTTTCATATTGATCGCAAACAGTTGGATTCTTATCTTAAGAAAACCGTCAAAGAGGAGAGAAAAAGTACATCTTTAGAGTATCATGGTCAAGATCTTCACTCTTATTGCCTGGAACAAGGTTATAATTATGAAATTCTTGTAAAAGCTCTTCGTCTTCATTCCTTTTGCGGACATGATACCTTGGAACAGTTAATCAATCGCATTCTTACCCAAACCCCAAACAGGATTCCTACTTGGATCTATGAAAACTATGGAACTTTAATAGAACAAAAATTAATTTGGTTAAAGCTAGATAAAAGTAAAATCTTAAAGAGTATGAGTCAAAATATTATCCCGTTAGAAGAAGCGATTCGGCATGATATCTTTTTACAAGAAAGAAAAGAGCAAACCAATGATTGGTTAGAAGAGCCTTATAATTATTTGGTGGCACAAATAAATTCGGGCCAAGGAAGAAAAGAAACAGAAGAAAATTTAGCTTACAACTTTTATATGCTAGTAAAAAAATATCATTTGACTCCTTCAGAATATCAAATCTTATGGAATAGTATCTCACATTATATTAATACCATACACTCTTATCAAATCATCGATGTAGGCCTCGCTGGAAGAACTATAGACAAGATAGAAAAGATAAAAAAATATCAATTGGATCAGGATGACATAAAAGAAAGTTATCTTTTTGCTCTTTCCTTTGATAAAAAGCTCTCTCAAAGAAGTGATTTATTAAGATCCTTTTTGATGAAGAAGGGATCTGATATTCAAGAGGTTCAGAAATCTTTAAAAAACACCTTAACAGAAAAAGAGTTTTCTGCTATCCAAAAGATAAAAGCAGAAATGAATCAAACCATTCAAAAAGTAAAAAAATTAAAATTGTAGTAGGAGGACGACGGGATGAAAAATCAAAAATATACGGATACAGAATTAGAAGAAGCTTTAGTAATTTGTAATAGAAAATATCCTAAAAAGGATCATATTCCTCAAAAAGCAGTAGTAATTTTAAAAGATGGAAGGGTAGTGAAAATAGGAAATTGGGGTAGTAATATAAAAACAGGAAATACCCATTCTTCAAAAGAAATAAAAGCAATTCTAGATAAACTTTTCCCTAATCAATTAACTTATCAACGACATTTTTATACAGACCAAGAAATTAAAGAAGCAATTAAGAAATACAAAGAAGAAAATCCTACCTTACAATGGATTGATAGTTCCGCCGTTGTTATTTTAGACAATGGGAAAAAAGTACTATTGGGAGCTTATGGACAGCGTATTAAAAATGGGGTCAAGAAAATATCTGAGGAAATGAAAGCATATATTCTTTCTTATTTTCCAAACTTATTTGAGGGGAAAAAGCCTTTTCTAGCCCAACAAAAAGATTCCCTATTAAAAGAAGCTTTGAAAGCTTATAAAGAAGGACATCCGAAAGCCAATAGAATTCCCTTGAAAGCGATAGTAATTTTAAAAGATGGTAGAAAGGTAAGAATAGGAAGTTTTGCAGCCAATGTAAAAAATGGTTCCACCAAAGCTTCACCCGAAATATATAATCTTCTGCTTTCTTTATATCCTCATCATTTTGATAAGCAGCGAGGATCCGTAAACTCTTATGTAGTTCAACAAGTAATGAGAAAGGAAAGAAATAAATATGATTTCTGGACAGTAGAGCATGTATTAAAAAAATTTGGATTAAGAAAAGAAGCTCTTGATCAAATTCTTTCAAAGATAAAAATAGAATCCCCAAAGGATTTTTCAAAACAAGAACAGACGAAAGTATTAATATCCACTTATTGTAACAGCCAAGGATATGATTATGAAAAGTTAAAAAAAGCTTTTCAATTACATAATTTTTGTAAGCAAGATACACTAGAGCAATTAATCAATCGTGTTATTACTAAACTTCCGAATGAGATTTCTACTTGGATTTATGAAAAGTATGGAAGTCTGGTAGCAGAGAAATTAACTTATTTAAAATTAGACGCGAAAGCAATATTAAAATATATGAGTGATAATATTGTTTCAATAGAAGAAGGAATTCAACATGAAGTGTTTGAGGAAGAAAAACAAACCGAAGGGAACAACTGGTTAGAAGATCCTTATAATTGCTTTATCAAAAAAAAGCAAAAGGAAGAGAATGTTTTAGAAGAGATCACAGAATTTAAAGAGGCATACCCCCTTAATGAATTGGAGAGTCAAGTACTAACAAAAAGTATCAGAAGATATTTTCAACTCCTAGGAGAATACCGAATATTAGATGTAGGACTTACAGTTGATCAAAAAGAAAAAATAGCGAAGATCAAAAAGTATCAGATGAATGAAGAAAATATTGAAGAAAGTTTCTTTGTCCCGCTTTTCTTTGATCAAGGAGTGTTATTGGGAAAGCAAAAGAAACTTTATCAAAGAAGAGAAGTTTTAAGACAATATATTATTGATTGGAATTATTATACGGAGGAAGAAAAAGAATTATTAACCACTACTTTTACGAAAGAGGAACTTCATTATATGGATCAATCTAGAAAGGAAATTGATCAAGTAATAAAAAAGACGAAAACCAAAAGCTACAAAAGATAAAATATTTTGACAGAAAAAAAGAAAAGTTATATAATAAAGCGCAAAAAAGAGGAAAATAAAAAGTGCCAAGAAAGCAAGCATACACAGAAGCTCAATTAAAAGAAGCCTTAAAAATCTATAAAGAAGAACATAAAAATAGTGATCATATTCCTTATAGAGCAGTAGTAACTTTAAAAGATGGAGCGAAAGTGAATTTAGGAACCTGGGGAACTTATATTAAAACAAGAAAAAAGTCGATATCACCGGAATTAGAAAAAGAAATTATTAGTTTGTTTCCCACACAATTTGAAGATAATAGAAGAACATATTTGGAAGAACAGATAAGAGAAGCACTAGATATCTATAAAAGAGATCATAAAGATAGTGACCATATTTTACGGAGTGCCGCAGTAACCTTAAAAGATGGAACTAAAGTTAATTTAGGGACTTGGGGAAATAATGTCAAAAGAGGAACTACAAGAATATCGCTTGGATTAAGAAAAAAAGTTCTTGAACTGTTTCCGAATCAGTTCAAGGTGATAAAAAAATCAAAGACAGGTAAGGCATCAACTTCTACGTTTCAAAAGTATAAAGATCTTTTCGATGGGAATGAAGAAAAGGCAAAACGAGTTGTAGAGTGTCTTAAAGAGTTAAGAGAGAGAAGACAAAGTCGAAAGAAACAAGAATGGAATATCGATAATTTGTTACAAGAGTTTGATGTTAATCTGGAACAGTTAGATTCTTATTTGAATCGAACAAAGACCGAAGATAGATCAGCTCCTTCTTCTCCTTTAAAATACCATGGAGAAACACTTCGTTCTTATTGTATCGAACACGGTTATAACTATGATCTTATTTCAAAAGCCGTTCGTCCTCATGATTTCTGTTCTCATGATACTCTAGAACAACTAATCAATCGCGTGATTACAACTTATCAACAAGAAGGACAACATGCTCCCTCTACTTGGATCTATGAAAAATATGGAAACTTAGTAAAACATGAATTGACTTATCTTCATCTAGATAGTAATGCTATTTTGAAAAATATGAGTCAAAATGTTATTTCTTTGGAAGAAGCGATTCGTCATGATGTTTTCTTAAAAGAGAGAAAAGAGCGAACCAATGATTGGTTAGAAGAACCCTACAATTACTTAGTAGAAGAAATTGATAGTGAAAAAGGAAAAGAAGAAACAGAGAAAGATTTAGTGAATCGTTTTTATGGTTTAGTAGAAGAATATCATCTAGACCAATCGGAATATCAAGTCTTATGGAATAGTATTTCAAGATATATTAATACTATGAGAGAATATCAAATGTTAGATGTAGGACTTACGACCAACGAAGAAGAAAAGATCGAGAAGATCAAGAAATATCGCATGGAGGAAGAAGACATTGAAGAGAGTTTCTTTGTCCCTCTTTCTTTCGATAAAGGGGTTTTAGTAGGAAGACAAAGTGAGTTATACAAAAGAAGAAATGAGTTAAGACAATATATTATTGATTGGGATTATTATAGTGAGGAAGAAAAAGAAGCTTGGAAAAGTAAATTTAATTCTGAAGAGCTTCATTATATTAATAAGACAAGAAAAGATATTGATAAAACAATCCAAAGTGTAAGAAAATGAAAAACAAATCGAAATAGAAAGGCTTTATTGATGAAGTTTTACAAGTTTCCATTCTAAAAAAGATAAAACAACAGGTGCACAAATCTTCTCTTTCATGTATAATAAGTGAAAGGAGAGAAAAAAGATGAAATTATTATCCATTAATGCAGGTAGCAGTTCATTGAAGTTTCGTTTATATGAAATGCCAGAAGAAAAATTATTAATGAAAGGAATGTTTGAGCGCATCGACTTAGAAGGTTCTAGTTATAGCGTGCGGATTGGTGAAGAGAAAAAAGGAGAACTTGTTCCTTTAAAAGATCATAATGATGCGGTGAAGCTACTATTAAATATATTAATTGAAAATAAAGTAGTAGAATCACTTGATGAAATCGAAGCGGTTGGACATCGTGTGGTTCATGGGGGAAACAAGTATTCTAAAAGTGTGGAGATTACCGATCGTGTTTTACTTGAAATTGAAGGAATTTCCGAGTTAGCTCCTCTTCACAATCCAGCTGCTTTAAAAGGAATTTATGCTTTTCAAAGTAATATTCCGAATGCCAAGATGGTCGCTTGTTTTGATACCGCTTTTCATCAGACGATGAATGAAGCGACTTATCTTTATCCGGTACCTTATGAATGGTATGTAAAATATGATGTTAGAAAGTATGGATTCCATGGTTTAAGTCATAAATTTATTACCGAAAAGATGACAGAAATTTTAGGGAAAAAGCCCAATTTAATTATTTGTCATATTGGAAATGGTGGATCGATTACGGCCGTAAAAGAAGGATGTTGTATAGATACTTCGATGGGCTTTACTCCAAACTCAGGAATTATGATGGGAACGCGTTCTGGAGATATTGATTATTCAATTATTAGTTATGTCATGAAGAAAGAACAGCGAAACCTAGATTGGATTGAACAACAATTAAATAAAGAAAGTGGTCTTGAGGGAATTGCAGGAATGAGTGATTTACGAGATATTGATCGGGCGTTTGAAGCGAATGAACAAAAAGCTTCTTTAGCGATTGAAATGTATACTTCAAGAATTGCTGATTATGTAGCGAAATACTATGTAAGATTAGGTGGAGTAGTCGATGCTATTTGTTTCACTGCTGGTGGTGGTGAAAACGATGATATCATTCGCGGAGAAACGTTAAAGAAACTTACTCCTCTTGGAATTGTTCTTGATGAAGAAAAGAACAAAGAAACGATTGTTCGTAAAGGAGTCGAAGGCATTATTACGAAAAGTGAATCAAAAATTCCGGTCTATGTTTTAGCAACGGATGAAGAATTAATGATCGCTCGGGATACGTATCATGTTGTAATAGAAGGGTAATTCCTTCCTTTTTATGTCTAAAAAAAGAAAATAGCATAAGCTAACATAGGTGAAAATATGAAAGAAAATAAATTTTTACAAAATGATTATGGTCTAGCTTATGTAAATCCACATGGGATTGGCTATAAATGTGAATCCTTCCAAGTTCGTTTTCCCCCACAACATCAAAATAGGCAACCGGGGATGGAATATGTCATGACACCGAAGCCGATCTTTGATAATCCCAACTATCGCGCGAGTGGAAAATTAAAAGGGAAAGTAGCGATCATTACAGGTGGTGATTCGGGGATTGGAAAAGCGGTAGCGGTTCTTTTTGCCAAAGAAGGGGCAAGCCTTGTTTTGGTTTATTATGATGAAGATCAAGATGCTTTTGATACCAAAAAGATTGTTGAATATTATGGAGGAAATTGTATCCTAATCAAAGGAGATATAAAGGAAAGAAATTTTAGTAAGAGAATTGTGCAAGAAACATTGAATTGTTTTGGAAAGATCGATATTTTAATTAACAATGCTGGGGTACAATATCAACAGAAGAAATTAACGGATATTAGTGAAGAACAATTTGATAAAACGATGAAGACCAATGTCTATGGTATGTTCTATCTAACCAAAGAAGTGCTTCCGCATTTAAAGGCGGGTAGTTCTATCATTAATGTGACTTCTATTACGACTTTTAAAGGAGAACCTGAATTAATCGATTATGTAACGAGTAAAGGGGCGATTGTAGGTTTTACAAGATCACTTTCTACCAATCTTGCTACCCAAAATATTCGAGTGAATGCCGTGGCACCGGGTGTCTTCTGGACTCCTTTGCAACCTGCTTGCTGGGAAGAGGAGAAAATTCCTACCTTAGGATCCGACTCTGCTATGAAACGGGCAGGCGAAGTCGTGGAAATAGCGCCGATCTTCTTATATTTGGCTAGTGATGATGCTAGTTATACAACGGGTCAAGTCTTCCATATTAATGGTGGAGAATACAAAGGATAATAGGAAAAGGAGATTGATCCTTTTCTTATTTCCTTTCCTGTAGTATAATAACAATAGATTTAGGAAAGAGGGAAAATATGAAAATTATTTCAATCAACACAGGAAGTAGTTCCTTAAAATTCAGTCTATTCAATATGGATAAGGAAGAAGTGATAGCAAGTGGTCTTTTTGAACGCATCGGTTTAGAAGGAAGCAGCTATACGATCAAATTCCATGGTGAAAAAATCAAAGAAGAAATCGAACTTCAAAATCATACTGATGCAGTAAAAGTGTTACTAGAAAAATTAATTTCTTTAAATATTATCGGCTCTCTAGATGAAATTAATGGGGTAGGACATCGCCTTGTTCATGGAAAAGATAAATATTCATCAAGCGTATTAATTACTGATGAAGTGGTAGAGGATTTAATCAAGTTTAAAGACTTTGCCCCTCTACACAATCCAGCGAATGTCTTAGGAATCAATGCTTTTCGGGAAGTGTTGCCTGATGTTCCCATGGTAGGAGTTTTTGATACTGCTTTTCATCAGACGATGAGTCAAGAAGAATATCTTTATCCAGTACCTTATGAATGGTATCAAAACTATGGTGTTAGAAAATATGGCTTTCATGGAACAAGTCATCGTTATATAACCAAGAAGATTAGTAAAGAATTAAACCGAAACGATTTAAAAATCATTAGTTGTCATGTCGGAAATGGAGGATCGATCACGGCCATTAAAGATGGCAAATGTGTAGATACTTCGATGGGCTTTACCCCGCTTGCAGGAATTATGATGGGCACACGGTCTGGAGATGTGGATGCTTCGATTATTCCTTATGTAATGGAACAAGAAGGACTTAATGCCAGTGAAGTGGTAGATGCTCTAAATAAGAAATCAGGTTTGCTTGGTATTAGTGAGAAAAGTAGTGATATGCGTGATGTGGTAGCCGGTATGGAAGAAGGCGATGAAAAGTGTAAGTTAGCTTTTGATATGTACACAAGAAAAGTAACGAACTACATTGCCGAATATTATGTCTTATTAGGCGGAGCCGATGTCATTGTCTTTACCGCTGGACTTGGGGAAAACAGTGTTCCCTTCCGTAAAAGAGTTTGTGAAAATTTAGTTTGTCTTGGTATTAAACTAGATGAAAAAGCAAATGATTGTATGGGAGAACTTCGTAAAATTAGTAGCGACGACTCTTCCGTTTTCGTTTATGTTATCCCAACCGATGAAGAATTAATGATTGCGGAGGATACCAAAAGAATAATAAATGAGATTGGATAAGAAAAATGTTTAAAAAAATATACAAAGAAATAAAAAAATACGATACGATCATTCTAGCAAGGCATATAGGAGTCGATCCGGACGCGATGGCCAGTCAGTTGGCTTTGAAAGAAGCGATCAAGTTAACTTTTCCTAAGAAAAAAGTATATGCTGTAGGAAATGGTAGTAGTAAATTTTCTTATTTGGGAAAACTAGATAAATTAGAAGAAGATTGGCAAGATTTTTTGTTGATCGTCTTAGATACTCCTGACCGGAAACGGATTGATTTTAAAGACTTAGATAAAGCCGGAGAAATTATTAAAATTGATCATCATCCTTATATTGAAACCTTTGGGGATTTGGAGTATATAGACTCCAAAGCAAGCAGCACTTGTGAAATCTTAATGGAAATGTTATGTGCGACCAAATTAAAATGTAATGAACAGATTGCCAAAACCCTATATTGTGGCTTAGTAAGTGATTCCAATCGTTTTCTTTTTGACAGCTCTACTCCAAAAACTTTTGCTCTTGTTAGCTATTATCTAGCCAAATATCCTTTTTCTTTATCTGAACTTTATCATAAAATGTATTTAAGGCCTTTAAAAGAAGTGCGACTAGAAGGTTATATTGCTGAAAATATGAAAGTATCAGAAAATGGAGTGTCTTCTATTTTTCTAACCAATGATATTATTAGTAAATTTAAAGCTGATACCGCTTCGGCTGGCAATATGATAAATAACTTTAACTTTATTGAAGAAATATTAGTCTGGGTGATCGTAACAGAGGATTTAAAAAATAACAATGTTAGAATTAATATTCGTTCAAGAGGGCCTGAGATCAACAGAGTAGCAGAAAAATACAATGGGGGAGGACATCCCATGGCGAGTGGGGCTCGAGTAGGAAGCTTTGAAGAAGCCGAAGAATTGATTGAAGATTTAGATATCGTAACCAAACGTTATATAAGGAGCGTGGAACAAAATGAAAATAACAAATGCTGAGTTAGCAGTCATGGCCACCCGACGCAGTCAATATCCAGAAGATGGGAAGCCAGAATTTCTCTTAGTAGGACGTAGTAATGTTGGGAAGAGTAGCTTTATTAATACCCTTTTAGAGAGAAAAAATCTCGCTTACACCTCAAGTCGCCCAGGGAAAACACAAACTTTAAATTTCTATGAAGTAAATCATGAATTTTACTTGATTGATGTACCCGGTTATGGCTATGCAGAAGTGAGTAGAAGTGTTCAAGAGAAATTTGGTAAAATGATTGAAGAATACTTAGAAACAAGAAAAGAATTAAAAAGAGTTTTTTTTCTCGTTGATTTTCGCCATAAACCAAGTGAAGATGATGTTATGATGTATAATTTTCTAAAATATTATAAAATTCCTGTCACCATTGTAGCGACCAAAGCCGATAAAATTGGAACAAGCAAAAGAGAAAAATGCAAAAAACAAATCTTAGAAACGCTTGATTTAGTTGTAGGGGATAACTTAGTGATCTTCTCTAGTGAAACCAAAGAAGGAAAAGAAGAAATCCAAAAAGAATTAGAAGACTTAGCCGTAGACACGATCTAAGTCTTTTTGCATACCCTACACTAGGTGAGAAACATGCATATGGTATTTGAAGAGGATGACTCCTTTACGATTTTTTTTATGAAAAATATTTATGATCAAGATAAAACGGAAACTATGAAAAATATTAAAGAATTCTTATTAACCTATAATCAATATTATCATTTTCTAAAAGCTGGTTTCTATCAAGTCGAAGTGGGTTTTCATGAAAAGATAGGAACCATATTAAAAATTTCTTTTCTCGATGATTTTGATTTAGGAGATCATAATATTGATATGAAAATTATTTTTGTGGGAAGACAGAAGATTATTTTGGAGCTAGAAGAGATTCCTTTTGGTATAGAAGATTTTTACCTTTATCAAGGAAAATTCTATTTGTTAGAAGAAGAATTAACGAAGAAAAAATTTTTTCGAGTTTTAGAACATAGTAAAATCCTTTATGGAGAAAAAGTAGCAAAATTAAAGCGATATCTAAAAAAGTGTCATTTAAAAAAAGATCAAGTATTTTGATCTTTCAAAAAAATGGATTCCGTTAGCATTTTAGCTCTCAAACTCTAAGCCAAAAATACAATTATCATACAAAAAAGAAATTATTTTCTCTTTTTCACCTGTATTATAATATTCTGTTAACAATTGATTAAAACGAGGAATAAACTCTTCTTTAACCGTAAGAATACCACAACCATTTTGAATTAAAATCTTATTGGCTACGATCATGCTCGTTCTTTTATTTCCATCCCAAAACAGCTGACTTCGCATCAAATAAAGCATAAGATTTAAGCTTCTACTCGTAGCATTCTCCTCCTCTAGGATATTTGTCATTTGTTTTATGACTTCTTCTTTTTTAGGAATGCTTGGGATAAAATCAACTCCATTGATCCCAACTTTTCCATTCCGTAAAACCCCCCATTCTAAAGATTCATTTCTAGATACAAAAGAATTTATTTTACAAATAAAATCAAGATTAATTTCTGCATCAATATGGGAAAGAGTAAATTTCCAAGCATCCCTTAGATTTAAAATACAATTGATTTCATCTAATTTTAAAGTAGGAACATTCACTCCCTCTAAAATGGTTTGTATATCAGAATAAGTGGTATTTATTCCTTCCAATTTTGCACTGTTATAGATATTAGAAACGAGCACTTTTTTCGCTAAGAATATATTTTGTTCTTTTGTTAGTTGAAATTTATTTTTCATCTCTTTCACCTCTTTTTCCTTAAACTCATTATACTATAAATAAGAGAAAAGAAAAAAGATTCCCTTCTCGAATCTTTTTTACAATACAATAGCGATCATATTATTGGATCCCTTATTGACAATTTTGGTAAGGGTCTGTTGTAATTTATAACGAATATTATCAGGCATCATAGCAATTTTAGATTGGATTCCTTCTTGAACGATGTTATCAAGGCTTCGACCAAAGATCTCACTTTTCCAAATTTCACTTGGATTGGTTTCATAATCTCTCATTAAGTAGTCAATTAGCTCTTTGCTTTGGGTTTCACTTCCAATAATTGGTTCAAAAGTAGAGTGCACATCAACTCGGATCATATGAATACTGGGAGCTACAGCTTTTAACTTGATACCATAGCGGGATCCTTGCTTGATAATTTCTGGTGATTCTAACTTCATATCTTCAAGCGCTGGTGTTGCCACCCCATAACCAGTTTGTTTTACCATCTTAAGCGCATACTTGATTTGATCATATTCTCTTTTCGCTTCCTCATAACCTTGGAATAAAGAAAGAAGGGCAGCTTTACTTGTAACATCAATTTTAACGATATCTTTTAAAACTTGATTATATAATTCGGCGGGAGCTTCTAAATTAATGGTAACAATACCAGTGGCAGGATCCACTTCGGCAATATAGGCTTTTTCAATGGATTCACAGTCTTTAAAATGATCAGTAATCGATTCAATATCTCTTAATTTATCAATCTCTACCACACTTTCACGAATCGCATCAATATATTGCTTTTTGATTGGATTATCGTGATTTAAAATAGCGATCCACTCAGGCATATTCACTCTTACTTCTAAAATTGGAAATTCATAAAGTGCTTCTCTTAAAATCATGATCATTTCCCGTTCATTCATTGCTTCGATATTAATCGGTAAGACCGGCACTTGATGTTCTTCGTGGAGGGTTTCTGCAAGTCTTTCCGTTTCAGGTAGCGTCGGGTGTGTAGAATTTAAAAGGACAATAAAAGGTTTTCCCATCGATTTTAGTTCTTCAATCACCCTATCTTCGGCATTTAAGTAATCACTTCGATTAAATTCTCCAATTGACCCATCGGTAGTCACTACAATTCCAATCGTCGAATGATCTTTGATTACCTTCTCCGTACCAATTTCTGCCGCTTCCGTAAAAGGAATTTCTTCATCATACCAAGGAGTTTTGACCATTCTAGGACCATTTTCATCACTCGCTCCTTTTGCATTATCAATGACAAAGCCTACACAATCAACGAGTCTGATATTACAACTAAAATCATCAATCTTTATTTTTGCTGCATGATTGGGTACAAACTTAGGCTCGGTTGTCATAATGGCTTTCCCTTGAGCACTCTGAGGAATTTCATCCAAAGTCCTTTTTTTCTCATATTCATCTTCAATATAAGGAAGGATAAGGGTTTCTACCATTTTCTTAATAAAAGTGCTTTTCCCCGTGCGAACAGCACCTACCACTCCTAAATAAATATCTCCTCCTGTGCGAAGAGCAATATTTTTGATAATTTCTGATTTTTCCATACACATTCACCTTTTCTTTTTCTTCTATTTCACTTTATGAAATGAAATAAGAATTATTCCAAGAAAAAAGAGCCAAAGCTCTAAAACATTTTATCGACATCCGATGGAACCTGATCATTTATAATCGTATGAATGATTTTTTCTTTTTTCTCCTGTGTAATATTCTTTCCCGTCATATTCGCTATTTCATCCACTACTTCGCTAAGTGTCGCTTCATCTTTCATGTTACCATTTTGTAATTTATTCGCAAGATTTAAAATAGAATCTTTACTAACATTCGTCTTTTGTTCTACCTTTTTAAAAAAACTATCACCAAACATTTTTTCTCCTCCTATATTAAAATATGAAAAAAGAAGGTTAGAGTTCCTTCTTTTCTTCTTTTGCCATTCTTTTTAAACATTTTTCTTTTCTTTTGGCAAATTCCATAGATTTCTTTTGAAAAACTTCAAGTGACATTTGCTTTTTTTCGTAGCGGTCATTTAAAATGGCTACCGCTCTTTCAATCCCTTCTAATTCTGTTTTAGGATCTTCTCGGTGAAATAACATTATTCATCCCCCTTTCGATTCTTAAATTGTAAGACAATGGGAGTCCCCTCAAATTCAAAATTTTCCCGTAATTTATTTTCTAAATAACGTTCATAAGAGAAATGAACAAGACCCTTATTATTTACTCGGAACGTAAACTTGGGAGGTTTGATTCCAGTTTGACTCGTAAAGTAAATCTTTAAGCGTTTCCCTTTATAACTAGGTGGAATATTTAATTGATAAGCATCCATAATGACTTGATTTAAGACACTTGTTTTAATTTCGCGTTTTATATTTTCCGAGACTTTAATTACTTCTGGCATAAGGGTATGAATTCTTTTTTTTGTCAAAGCCGATAGAAAAACAATCGGAGCATAGGTTGCAAATTGAAATTCTGCTCGCATTAATTTTTGAAAGTCATGGATCGTAGTATCTTTGACTAAGTCCCATTTGTTCACAACAAAGATAATCCCTTTTCCCTTTTCAATAGCATAACCCGCAATATGTTTATCATGTTCTTTAATACCGTCATCGGCATTAATAACAATAAGACAAATATCACTACGGTCAATTGCTCTCATACTACGTAATAAACTATACTTTTCAACGGTCTCAAAGACTTTTCCTTTTTTTCGCATTCCAGCCGTGTCGATTAAAACATACTCTTCTCCATGATATTTAAAAACAGAATCAATCGAATCCCTTGTCGTTCCAGCGATAGGGGATACGACCACTCTTTCCTCGTTTAAAAGAGCGTTGGTAAGACTACTTTTTCCGACATTAGGTCGCCCGATAATACTAATTTTAATTCTAGTATCTTCTTCTTGTTCTTCTTGTTCTTTGAAAGAAGCAGTAACGGTATCCATCAATTCAATATAACCCGTATTATGAATGGCACTAATCGGAATATAATCTTGAAAGCCTAACTCATAAAAATCGTATAAATGTTCTTTTGCTTCTTTATTATCTACTTTATTGATCGCTACAACAACTTTTTTTCCACTTTTCCTTAAAATATCACGAACTACCAAATCATTTCGGGTACATCCCTCTTTCCCATCTACCACAAAGATGACAACATCCGCTTCTTGAATTGCAATTTCCGCTTGAATTTTAATTTCCTCATTGAAATTTGCTTTCTCTACATCAATACCTCCTGTATCAATCAAAAGAAATTTTTTGTTTTGGTAAGTTACTTCTTGATAGATCCGATCTCTTGTTACTCCTGGCGTATCCTCGATGATAGCAATTTTTCCTCCCGCAATTTTATTAAAAAGAGTACTCTTTCCCACATTAGGACGCCCCACGATCGCTACGGTATTTCGAACCAAAGTACATCCCTCCTTTTTGTGATGAGTGTATTGTATCATAAATTTACAAATTTTAAAATATCCTATATAATTAAGAAAGAAGGAGGTTTATAAAGATGTCAAAATGGAGGAATTTTTATCAAAAAATAAAAGAACACTATCAAAAAGAAGAAAGAAAAGGAGTAGCTTATCTTTATGCTTTTTTACGATTTTTAGTTATTTTATGTTTGATTCGAGAAATATTATTAGGAAATTATCATAATGCCTTTTTATGTATTTTAACTCTTTTTTTATTTCTTTTGCCCTTTATCATTAGTGATAAATTTAATCTAAAAATACCTCCTTTACTAGAAACTTTGTTGCTTCTTTTTATCTTTTCGGCTGAAATATTAGGAGAAATTCAAAATTTCTATGGTATTTTTCCTCATTGGGATAACATTTTGCACACCCTTAATGGCTTTTTAGCAGCCGGAATTGGTTTTTCCCTTGTCTATCTTTTAAATGAAAGTGAAAAAATCAATCTTCATTTAACCCCTGTTTTTGTAGCTTTAGTTTCCTTCTGCTTCTCAATGACAGTAGGAGTACTTTGGGAATTTTTCGAATATGGAGCCGATCAGATTACAAATTCTGATATGCAAAAAGATACTTTGGTACAAAAAATCTCCTCGGTAGAATTCGATGGAGCGAAAAGTAATGTTCCTGTAGTGATTCAAGATATCAATAGAACCATTATTTATTATGGGGAAGGAAAACAAGAGGTCATTGATGGAGGCTATCTTGACTTAGGAGAAATTGATACCATGCAAGATTTAATTGTAAACTTTATTGGTGCGGCTACCTTCTCCACCTTGGGTTACTTTTATATAAAAACAAAAAAAGGATATAGACTATTAGAAGGCTTTGTTGTAAAAAAAGAAAGACCTAAAAGAAGAAAAAAAGAAATCAACCAGCCCAAAGCTAGTTATTTCTTTTTTCTTTTAAATTCAATAATATCTTGGACTTCACAATTTAAATAATTACAAAGTCTTGCTAAAACATAAATATCAATTCGGACTAAATTGCCACTAGCAAGTCGCTTGATCACTTTAAAATCTGTATTCGTATCTCGTACTAATTTATTTTTAGAAATATGATTTGCTTTTAACAGATTCTCGAGTTTAAAAATATAAACTCCATTTTCAACTTCTAACTCAACGCTCTTATCCATATTTTTCCTCCTTTATTAACATCGCCATAAAAACATTGTAACAATCCAAGTGGTAAATAACTAGTGGATATATAACCATAATTATTTTTCCCAAAAACAAAAAAAGAAATCAAAAAGAAGAAAATTTTTCTAAAGATAAGATTTGTGCTATAATAGGTAACAATTAATGGGGAGGGAAGACAATGATGGCATTAACTCAAGAAGAGCTTTGGCATAAAGAAGCATTACAGAAATTAGCAACTGGTGTTTTTATTGGTTATCAAAATATGATTGATTCAATTCTTTTTCATTCGAGTGAAGTAACATTAACAGACATAAATAAGCTAAATCAATTATATGTGGTAGAAAACTATTATTACTATGAGATCCTCACAAAAAAAGAAAGAAAAAATATCTTAAAAGAAATGGAAGAAGAACTACATCAAAAATCCGCAAAAGAAGACTTTGAAGCAATTCTATCTTTGGAAACAGAGACGTTGCCGTTAAGAAGAGTTCGAAAAAAATTAAAAAAGATGGAAAGAGAAGAAGAACAGAAATTACCTTTAAATGCTGCACTAGCCCAAGAAATGGAAACCTCCTTCTTAACTTTTTTAGAAGAAGAATTAAACAATAAGAATCAAAAAAAAGAAGTAAGAGATATTTTAAAAAGAAATCGTTTTTATTTTATCTATTTATCCGATCAAGAGTATCAACACATGAATAATTTGTTTCAATATAATCGAAATGGAAAAATTGTAGATTATATAGAACTTTTAAAGAAGAATTATCCTTCTTTTGAACAAGAAATTGTAACCAAAAAAGAAGAGTATGGAAAGAGGTTGGCTCAACAAGCCCTAGGAAAGATATTTACTTTTTCTGATTTCACTTTGCAAACAGGAAAAATGGAACAAGCCGAGGTGGTTCAGCGACAGCAACAACTACGAGCAAGTTTTTTATTACTCGATAAAAAAGATATTGATCAAAGTATACAAGAAAGTATATTAAAACAAAATAATTTAAAAGAGAAAAAGGAAGCGTTGACCCTCATTCATACAACGGTAGAAAAGGCTTCTTCGGATAAACAAAAGCTTTTCTTAAATGATAATCCAAGATTGCAGAAGTAAGCTTGTTCTCTTTTCAAACTAAGAAAGTTATGGTACGATAGTAAAACAGAAAAGGATGCGATAAAATTGAAAATAACAATATTAGGAACAGGGGCTTTTGGTTTGGCTTTGGGGAGTTTGTGGCATCAATATTCAAATAGTGATATCATTTTTTGGACTTCTTTTCAAGAAGAGGAGGAAGAAATTACGAAACATCATACTTATCAAAGAGTACTACCTGGAATTACTTTAAAAGAAGATTTAGTAGTAACAAAAGATTTAAAAGAAGCGATAAGAAAAACCAATCTGATTGTGCTAGCTGTACCATGTGGGGCAGTAAGAAGTGTTTTAAAACAAGTAAATGAAGTGGCACAAGGGCCCCATCATTATCTTTTTGTTTCTAAAGGATTGGAAAAAGGAAGCAATGATCTAATGTATGATATTTTTAAAGAACAAAACACTTTAGGAACATTTAGTTATTTAGCTGGTCCTACATTTGCCAAAGAATTAATTCAAAATATTCCTACTGGGATGACACTTGCTACAAGAGAAGAAGAAGTAGAAGCAATAGTAAAAACGTTATTTCAAAATACAGCTATTGAAATTGAAATTAGCAGGGATCTGATTGGAGTAGAGTATGCCAGTGTAATCAAAAATATTTTAGCTATTTTTATGGGAGCTTTAGGGGTACGATATGATATTGATTCTACCAAAGCTTATTTTTTAACGGAAATGGTTCATCAGATGGAATCCTTACTAATTTCCTTAGGAGGAGAGAAAAGAACAATTTATACTTATTCGGGAATTGGTGATTTAATTTTAACTTGTAATAGTATCAATAGTCGTAACTATCGTTATGGAAGATTATTAGAACAAGACAGAGAAAAAGCCGAAGAGTTTCTGCATGCAAATACTGTAGAAGGAAGATATGCTTTAGATGCTATCTTAGAAGTTTGCCAAGAGAAAAAAATATCCGCTTCTCTTTTAATTTTTATGAAAGATTACATTGATAAAAAAATAAGTTTAGAAGAAATTTTTAAATTATTTAGAAAAGAATAGGAGGTAAAATGGAAGTTTATTTAGAACCGATTAAAATTGCTTTTTTTACTTTTCCACTTTTGGCTTTGTTAATTACTTTACCTTATTTAATCTATCAGTATCACAAGTTTGGATCGGTTCCTTTTTTAAGAAGTGCTATTGTATATACTTTTGCTCTATATTTGTTAACTGCTTTTTTCCTTGTTATACTACCTTTGCCCTCAAGACAAGCAGTAGCTTTGATGCCTACCAAGACACCTCAGTTAATACCTTTTCATTTTATTAAAGATTTTATGGACAATACCAATATTGTATGGAAAGATCCGAGAAGTTATCTTACTTTAATTAAAAATCCTACTGTTTATACAGTATTATTTAATATTGTTTTAACGATCCCCTTTGGTATTTATCTTCGTTATTATTTTGAAAAGAAATGGTCAAAAGTATTGCTTGCATCTTTTCTTCTTAGTCTTTTCTTTGAAGTGACGCAATTAACAGGTTTATTTGGAATTTATCCAAAAGCTTATCGTCTTTTTGATGTGGATGATTTACTGATGAATACTTTAGGTGGAATGATTGGTTTTTGGATTACTCCTCTTTTAACTTGCTTTCTTCCTAGTAGAAAGAAATTAGATGAAACCTCTTATAAAAAAGGACAAGAAGTTTCCATTTACCGAAGAATTATTGCTTTCTTTATTGACATGGGTGGATATACGCTTTGTTTTGGAATAGTAAGTCTTTTATTTCCTCATTGGAATCAATATCCCATTTTATTTCTTCTTGCTTTCCTTATTTATTATATTTTGATCCCAATTATTACCAATGGATATACGATCGGAAAATTTGTAGTAAAAATAAGACTAGCCTACAAAGGAAAAAGAGGTAGGATTTTCTTCCTTATTTTAAGAGAGTGCTTGCTTTATCTAGGAACATTGTTATTACCGTTTTATTGCCTTAACTTACTAGAGATAGATACAAATTCTATTTTTATGGAAAGATTGATTCATTTGATAGTCCTCTTCTTTCTTATTTATTATTTGACTTTTCTGCTTCAATTTTTCAAATCGTTAGTTGGAAAAAAACGCCCTTTCCTTTATGAAAAAATTACCAAAACGGAAAATGTTAGTACGATCGTTATAAATATGGAGTTGCAAGAAAAATAATTTATGATAAAATAAAAGTGTAGTGGAGGAAGATTATGAAAATAGAAATTAAAAAAATACTTTGGCCATCACTTGTAAGTTCTCTTGTTATTTTAATTTTAGGATTCCTGTTAGTATTTCAATCAGAGGTAACCTTAATGACGATTTCCTACATTATAGGGGCTATTTTATTTGCAATTGGAATTATTGCGATGATTCGTTTTTTCACAAACAAGAGTGAAGATTCTTTCAGTCAATTAAATATTGTTTATGGAATTATTTGTATTTTAGCGGGAATTTTCTTTGTGAAAGAACCAAAAATGATTGGAAGCATTATTCCAGTTGTCTTGGGAATTGGGATCATCATTAACAGCTCTATTAAGGTACAACAAGCCCTTGTTTTAAGAAATGTGAAGAATAAATATTGGACAATCTCTCTTGTTATTTCTCTTTTAAGTTTAGTCTGCGGTGTTGTCCTATTGTTTAATCCGTTTTCGGGTGCTGTAGTACTTACCAAAATTATTGGAATATTCCTTATCCTTTATGCTGTATTAGATTTAGTCAATACTTTCTTACTAAAAAAGAGCAATGGAATTCAAATCGAAATAGAAAAAAAAGAAGTTTCGAATAGTGCTCATGCGAAAGATGCTAAAATTGTAAAAGAAATTAAACATAGGGAAGAAAAAGAAAAATGATTTTATTTGATGTAGGGGAAGAATTAAACCGATTAAATCGAGGAATTATAAATTTTCTAGAGCAAAATAAGGATAGTCCAATTTTTTGGAGCGTGATTGTTATTGCAATCTTTGCAATTGCTTGTAGTGTGATACAATATTTAAATCGAAAGTAGAAGAGCTTTTCCATTGCTCTTTTTTCTTTTTTTCGTTATAATCAAAAAAAGGAAGGACGTATTATGGAACGGTTACAAATAGGGAAAAGATATTACATACATAGTTATAAACATAATGGGAAAATTTATAAAGCTTGGGATGAGGCCGTTTTGCTGGATTATCGAAAGGAAGAAGGTATTTATATATTTGGCAATGATCATACAAAAGTTACAGAAGTGGATGGAAGAAGTTGGCACACCAAAGAACCGGCAATTCTCTTCTTTTTTGAGAATCATTGGTATAACATCATTGGGCAATGTAAAAAACAAGGGATTTATTACTATTGTAATATGGCAAGCCCTATCCTTATAGAAGAAGACACGATTAAATATATTGACTATGATTTGGATGTTAAAGTGTTTCCCAGTGGTAGTTTTAAGATCGTAGATCGTAAAGAATACTATTTTCATAAAAAAAAGATGAAATATCCAAGTGAAATCGATCAAATTATCAAAGAAGAATTAAGTGAATTAATTGCGTTGATAAGAGAGAAAAAGAATTACTTTTCAAAAGAAGTAATAGAGTATTATCGTAAAAAATATGAGAAAATAAAGGCTGAAGAAGAGAAAGAGTAATTCTTTCTTTTTTTGAAATGTATTTTTTGCAAAGAAATATAATTTTAGTTGATTTCAAAACTAAATTTCAGTAAAAAATTATTGTAATTAAAGGAAATAGAAAAAACTAGATAATTTTAAGTATAAAAATTCTTAAAATGAAATCTAGTTTTTTTGGTTTTCTAAAATTAAATTTCA
>DVKE01000034.1 GCA_018716225.1 Candidatus Onthousia faecigallinarum
TTAACATTTTTAAATAGAGATCAATTCCTACACTATCAATGAAACCAGCTTGTTCTTTTCCTAAAATATCTCCTGCTCCTCGAATCGAAAGATCCCTAGTAGCGATCGAAAAGCCGCTTCCTAATTGTGTAAATTCTTTGATTACTTTCAATCTCTTAACCGCCGTTTCTGTTAAAATTCGATGAGGCTGATACATTAGATAACAATAGGCAATTTTATTGCTTCGACCTACTCTACCTCTAATTTGATATAACTGACTAAGTCCAAAATGATCGGCATTTAAGATAATTAAAGTATTAACATTTGGAATATCAATTCCTGTTTCAATGATTGTCGTGCATACTAAAACATCAGCTTCATGATGGTGAAACATCATCATCTTCTCTTCGATTTCGTTTTTTTCCATGCGACCATGGGCATGAATTACTCTTGCTTCAGGAACAAGTTGTTCTATTTCTCTTACTTTTTCTTGGATATGTTCTACACTATTATAAAGAAGAAATATCTGCCCGTTTCTTGATAATTCTTTATAAATGGCTTCTCGAATGATTTGCTGACTTTCTTCAATGACATAAGTTTGGATCGGATAACGATCCACCGGGGGCGTTTCCATTAAAGACATGCTACGAAGACCAACAATTGACATCTGTAGGGTACGGGGAATCGGTGTTGCTGTCAGAGTTAGTACATCTACATTTGTTTTATACATCTTTATTTTTTCTTTATGAGTTACTCCAAATCGTTGTTCTTCATCAATAATAAGTAGTCCTAAATCTTTCGGCTTCACATCATTACTAAGTAACCGATGGGTTCCAATTACCATATCTATGGTTCCATCTTGCAATTCTTCAAGAATTTTTTTTCTTTCTTTTAAAGGGGTAAAGCGATTTAATAGACCTATTTGTACTGGAAATTCTTTAAATCTTTCTAGGGCATTTTCATAGTGTTGACTAGACAAAATTGTGGTCGGACATAAAAATAATACTTGTTTATTATCCATAATAGCTTTAAAAGCTGCCCGAAAAGCTACTTCTGTTTTTCCATAACCTACATCGCCAATTAATAAACGATCCATTGGATGAGGTTGTTCCATATCTTGTTTTATTTCTTCGGTTGCTCGTAGTTGATCTTTGGTTGGGGTATAGGGAAAATATTGTTCAAATTCTTTTTGATAACTGTTATCTTGAGAAAAAGCAAAGCCTTTTTCACTTTCCCGTTTGGCTTGCAAAGCTAGTAAAGAAATGGCCATATCTTTTACTTTGGCTTTTACTCTCTTTTTGACTTTTTCCCATTGATTTCCACCTAGTTTATAAATCTTAGGAGCAATTCCTTCTTTTCCAGTATATTTTGCTAAAAGGCTTATTTTTTCTACTGGAATATATAGCTTATCATTATCTTGATATAAAACTTCTATATAATCTCTTAAAGTATCTTGCTGTTTTAAGGTTTTTAAACCATTATATATACCAATTCCGCAAGTTTCATGAACGACATAATCTCCTATTTCTAATTTGTTTAGATCAGTAATTTTTGTTCCATATTTTAAATTTGTCTTATATTTCTTATTTGTTTCATTATATTGAAATAGTTCATGAGAAGATAAAAAAATAATATTTTGATAAGAGAAGCCTTCGGTCATTTCAAAAGAAACTAAATTTACCGCTTCTTCTTTGATTGTATCTAGTGTTGATTCATGAAATGGTACTGCTATCTTTTTAGAAAAACTGACTACTTGATATTCTTTTAAACAAATAACAATGGTTTTATGTTCTGCTAGCTCTTGACGAAGATATTTTTCAATCGCTTCTTGATTTTCATGAAAAAGAGGGGGAACTGTACTTTTAAAATTTATTACTTTTATTTTTCGTTCTGGCATATTATTTAAAGTAAGATAAGAGATAGAATTATCAATAAAACGTTCTTGATAATCGAACATATATCTTCCTTTAAAGTTTTTATCCTTGCTTTCATGGTATTCAAAAACATCCTTTTGAATTTGTTCATAAGTTGTTTTAATAAGACTTTCATCTTTATAGATGACAACTGGATTTTTTAGGTAATCTGTTATATTTTCTACTTTCGTATATTCTTCTAAATACTTACTTTTTTGCTTTTCTTCTGCGATACTTTCTTTCTCCGATAAATATTCCCAACAAGGATAGATCGAAAGAGAGTCCTTTTGTTCCAAGGATGCTTGTGTTTTTTCATCAAAGGTACGAATGGATTCTATTGTATCTCCAAAAAATTCAATTCGATAAGGATGCTCTTCAGCAAGAGAAAAGACATCAATAATAAATCCTCGAATGCCCATTTCTCCTGTGTTTGTTACAAGGGTTTGTCTAGAATACCCTAAATTTGCTAACTGTTCTATTAATTTTTCTCTTTCAATTTCTTGGCCTTTTTTTAGAGTAAGAATAGATTTTAAATATTGTTTTTTCGCCGGAATAAAATGAAGATATCCCATTAAATTGGTAATTACTACTACTGGAGATTCTGTTTTTGTAATTGCTTTTAAGGTTTCTAATCTTGTAATAAGTAAATCTGGGCTCATGGCTAAAGCTTCGCTTGTTAAAAAGTCATCCATAGGAAAAAGATAAACTTGATCCATGTAGGTTTCTATTTTGCGAAATAATTTATTCGCTTCCATTAAACTAGCGGTTATAAGAAGAACATTCCTTTTTTCTTTTTTATTTAATTCCGTTACATAAATGGAAAAAAGCTCTTCTGGCATTCCAGTAAAAGCTACATTTTGAGTTTCTAAATTTTGAAATAATTGATCTAAAATTTTCATTTTATTCCTACTTTCGATGATTATATTTATTCATTAATTCGGCAAAACTAAGCTGAAAATAATCGTCTAACACATGATTTATTTCCGACATTAATTGGTGTAAGATGACTTGTTCTTCTACGGTAAATTTGCCTAAAACATAAGATACAGTTGGTATGTTTTGCCTATTTTCTGTCGATATTCCAATTCGAAGACGATTATATTGATCCGTTTTTAAATGCTCCTCTATGCTTTTTAAACCATTGTGCCCACCACTACTTCCATGAGTTCTAAGGCGAAATTTTCCAAGAGTTTGATCTAAATCATCACTAATTACCAAAATATCTTTTGGTTCTATTTTATAAAAGTTTGCGAAAGGCTCTACTGATTCACCAGAATTGTTCATGTAGGTTTGTGGTTTTAAAAAAATTACTTTTTCCCCTTCAATAGTATCAATATAATAAAGGCCATGATATTTTTCTTTCCAAACTGGATGTTTGTCTTTTAAATAATGATCTAAAATTATAAAACCAACATTATGTCTTGTCTGTTCATACTCTTTTCCTTTGTTTCCTAATCCAACGATTAATTTCATTTTCTCACCTTCATTTTTTTTGTTGATATTCTTTGTAGATAATAGATTTAGCTACCCCTCTTTCTTGCGCTACTTTTTTCATTGCTTCGTTCGGTGTTAAACCATCTTCTAAATAAAGATTAATATGTTCTATAATAGAAAGAGAGGAAAAATCTAGTTTATTTTTAGCTCCTTCTACTACTAGAACAAATTCTCCTTTTAGCTCTATTTTAGGTAAACTTCCTAATTCTCCACGGTAAGTATTTTCAAATTTTTTACTTATTTCCCTAGAAATACTAATTTTTCTTTTTCCTAATATTTCTTGCATATTTGCTAGGGTCTCCATTAAACGATGGGGTGCTTCATAAAAAATAATAGTAAAAGGGTAATTTTTTAAAGCTTCCAGTTCCCTTTTTTGTTTTTCTTTTTTAGCATTTAAAAAGCCGTAGAAGAGAAAAGGTTGTGGTGGTAAGGCAGATACCGTCAAAGCGGGCACAAAAGCCGTTGGTCCCGGAAGACTGACAATATTATAGTCTGATTTTGCAATATATTCAACTATTTTATATCCAGGATCACTAATTAAAGGAGTTCCTTGATCTGTAACTAGGCCTACATTAAAACCAGATTCTAAGTAATATAATACTTTTTCTTTGATTTCTTCTTCATTATACTCATGACAACTAGCTAATTTATTTTGAATATTATATTTTTTTAATAATTTTTTCGTTTCTCTTGTATCTTCACAAAAAATGATATTTACTATTTCCAATGTTTTTAAAGCTCGGACAGTAATGTCATCCAAATTCCCAATAGGGGTTGGAATTAAATATAAAATAGGTTTTTCTGTCATAATTCATTCCTTTCTCTTATTTCTGGTGGTTCTATTTTTAGTCCTGGATTTCCTTTTTTTACTGCTTCCATTAAAAATAAAATGGCATTT
>DVKE01000035.1 GCA_018716225.1 Candidatus Onthousia faecigallinarum
TGGTTATTTGAAATTGAATTTCTTTTTCTTCACTTATTAGTTGTATTGATGTTATTTCAATCATTATATTCCCCCTTCCTCTTTATTATATTCTTTAATTAAAGTTTCAAATTCATTTTTGATTTGTTCTAAACGATCTTTTGTTTTTGCTTCAAACCGAGCGGTTATATTTGGTCCAGTATTACTCATTCTTACCAAAGCCCAACCATCATCAAAAGTAACGCGTACGCCATCAATATCATTTATATTATATTCCTTTTGTTTGCAATATGCTATTATTTTTTTCACGACTTCTACTTTGCGATCGTCAGTAGAAGGATATTTTATTTCTGGAGTAGATTCATAATGAGGAACTCCTGCTAGTAATTCGATAACGGATTTATCGGTATGGCATAAAATTTCTAATAAGCGCAGCCCAGCATAAATGCCGCTATCAAAGCCATAAAAACGATCGCGAAAATAAAGATGCCCAGAAAGTTCCCCTCCAAAAGGAAGATCTAATTCTTGTACTTTGGCTTTGGTATAGGAGCTCCCAGTACGATAGCAGTAAGGGATTCCTCCTAATCTTACAATTTCATCTTCTAGAGCTTTACTACATTTTACATCATATAAAAACTCTTTCTTTTTTACTTTGTTAATAATATCACGAATGATAATAATCATATAATAATCGGTAGCGATAAAACTGCCATCATTCGCAATAATCCCGACACGATCTCCATCTCCATCAAAAGCAAGCCCCACATCCGCTTTGGTTTCTAAAACGGCTTTTTTTAGTTGCAGTAAATTTGCTTCAATGGAAGGATCAGGATGATGATTTGGAAAATTACCATCACTTTCTCCGTTAATTAAGATACTTTCGAAAGGAAGATGTTTTATAATATCCTTTAATAAAATTGCCGTCGTTCCGTTTCCTGGATCAAAGACAACTTTTCTTTTTCTTCCTTCTAAATTTAAATCTTTTAATAAAGCATTAAGATATTCTTGCTTTATTTCTTTTTCTTCTACTTTCCCAGTTCCCTCAATAAAATTAAGAGCAAGAATTTCCTGATAAAAGTCGGTAATTTCTTTTCCTTTGGCATTTTGATAATTTGAAAAAGCGATCTTAAAGCCATTCTCTTCTTTTGGATTGTGACTTGCCGTAACCATGACCCCACTATCAATTTTAAAATAAAAGCAGGCAAAATAATACATTGGTGTTGTACAAAGACCGATATCATATACTTCCATACCCGTTTCTACCAAGCCTTGTCTTAAGGCTTGATGTAATTTAGGAGAGGAAATACGATTATCATGTCCGATCACGCACTTCGTTTTTTGAAGACGTTGTAATTTACTTCCTAAAGCTTTCCCAATGGTATAAGCTACATTTTCATCAATATCTCTTGGAACAACTCCACGAATGTCATATCCCCTGAAAATATGAGGATTTATTTCTGTTGTTATTTTCATGCAAATTCCTCCTCTCATGGCTTTATTATAACACGGGAAGTCAAAATTTCTTAAGCGGTTTTGAAAAACAAAGCCTAAATCTTTCGAAAGCAAAAAAAGTTGACATTTTTCAGTCAACTTCTTTACACTATTTTACATTGTTTGTTCTTAGTATTTATCCATTCATTACTTGGCAAGTATAACCAGCTGCGACAAAATTTGCCTGTTGAGTAGTCATCGATTGATTATAATTACTAATAATTGGATCGCTATTATATTGATCCATTAGTGCTTTTGTCGCTTCGAAACGCGTGGCAGCAGTTGTTGTAGTCTCCGTAAATACCCCTGTATTTCGAAGATTATTCATTTCTTGGACAACGGCATTGGCACTATCGTCAATGGTTGGATCTAAGGTTGTTGGAAGCGTATAATTAATGGTAACTTTGTTTAAAATATTATTTTGATAACTAGAAGTTACATTAATATTATATATCATTGTTCCCACTGAAACTTGTCTTTGACAAATCAAAGCCTGCATGCTACTTAAATCTTCTGTACCTCCTAAAGGTGTTGCCGTATCCTCATCTTTTATTACCATCCGTAAAACAGGCGGAGCGGCAATGAATATGATCAATACGATCATAATGATAATAACTAAAAATGTAGATCCCTTTTTTTCTTTCTTCATAATTCTTGTTCCTTTCTATCTAACTCTTCTTTTCTTTTTAAATTTTTTATAAATTTCCCTATGAAAAATAAGAAGAAAATAAGCGGGAGAATAGGGAAAAATAAAACTAAATAATAGAGAAATTGATTTTCTTGTACCATACCATAATCCGTTAATGTTTGAATAAAAGCACAACTAAAGCCAATGGTAACTCCTAAAAAGGCTGCCCCAAAAATAATACTAATCACATTCCCAATATAATTAATCACATAATTATGATAAGCATCTTTTTTCTTTGTTTTGCGATCGTAAATAAAGATAAATAAATAAAAGCACAGTAACACAACAATTAAAGGAACTATCACATACCATAAAACCTTCTCTAGATTTTCTAATGAAATAATCACATCCATCCATCTTCACCTATGGTAAGTTTACCATAAAACTTTTATTTCTTCAATGCCCGAAATGCTTTTTTTCACTTCTTAGACACCTTCATACAACTTCTTTTCTTTTCTTCTTCCGTACTATACTTTGCTTCTAATTCCAAAAGATACTTTTTTCTTTCTAGCCCTGCTTGGTAACGATGTAGTTTCTGATCACTTCCCACAATCCGATGAGAAGGAATCATAATTAAATAAAAGTTTTCTTCTAAAGCATCCGCTGCCATTTCAACCAAATAAGGCATATTTGCTAATTCTGCTAACTCTTTGTAATTAATGGTTGTTCCATAAGGAATCTTCTTTACGGCCCGAAGCACTCTCCCCTCAAAACCGGGTAACTGCATCCGAAAATGGGAAAATTCTTTTCGTTCTCCTGCAAAATATTCTTTTAATTCTTGTTTCGCTTTTTTTGTAATCTCATTCTCACAGATCTCTACCTCACAATTATCCGCTAAAAATAGAACCGAAATCAACTCTTTTGTATTGGCGACGATCCGAAGTCTTCCAATCGGAGTTTCTAATACGGAAGTATAGGAAATTCGATCGGGAATTTCTTTTTGAAAATAACAAATTTTTGGTTTTCTTGCCATCTTTACCACCTACTACTTTTTTAAATCTTAGACACTTTTGTGTCCTTTTTTCCTTATAAAATATATTTCATAAACAAACTATAAAAAATCAAAGTTAATGGTTTCCCCACTAAAATAATAATAATAAATTTTCTTAAGGTAAT
>DVKE01000036.1 GCA_018716225.1 Candidatus Onthousia faecigallinarum
ATTGGAGTATGACGCCGTCCAATTTCTTCAATGGTTATGCTTATGTATGGGGTGAGTTTGATGGTTTCTTCGACAACTCTGTGAGCGCTCAGCGCGCCGTCCGTCCAGTTATCAATGTGACTACGAATAACGGATTTGCTAGTGGAGATGGAACGGCCCAAAATCCGTACATCTTGAATGCTGAGTAAGTCTTGCAATGGTTCTTTAAACTGATAAATATCGAAAAAGAAAAGCTTCTCTAGTGTTAGAGAGGCTTTATTTGTCTTTTAGTTTTTCATAAACATCTTCTATTTTTTCTAACTGGTTGGTATTAGAAAGGAAAGTTAAATTATCATTAGTATACCTTGGAATAAGATGAATATGAAAATGGGGAACATCTTGGCCTAAGAAGTTATTTTGGGAAAGAGTAAGGCCTTCGATATTAAGTTTTTCTTTTAGGATAGGGTATAGCTTTTCTTGAATGATTGTGATCATGTAACCTAAAGTATCCCTATCCATATCAAGAATTGTTTTTTTATGCTCTTTTGGTACTAATAACAAATGTCCATTGGTCTTAGGATTCGTGTCTAAAAATGCTTTTACTTTCTCATCTTCATATACGGTATAAGAAGGTATTTCTCCTTTTATGATTTTGCAGAAGATACAATCTGCCATGTTTCGTCATCTCCTTTTTCTAATAATATTGTACGTTCTTCTTCTTGATTTTTCAAGATGAGTTCTATGGTTTTTGGTTTGATGTTTTCTTTATTGAAGGAATTGGTAAGAGTGGGAAAAGAATCTTCAAAAGAAAAACCAGGGGAAGAGGTGATTAAAGTTAATTGATAAAGAGAAGAACTACTTAAATCTTTTTTCTGTAAGATTTCTTCTTGTTCCTGCTTACTATAAAGTTGAAAAGGTTCAAAAGAAATACTTTCTACTTGATAGATGGTATCTTGGCAAGCTTTTTCTATTTTTTCTTTGATGATATTGGAGCGATCCTCTAACAATTCTTTTCCATTTTCATAATTCTCTTCGTAATTGCTCGTAATTTTTCCTTTATGATAAGTGATTGTAAAATTTAAAAGGGGTTCTTCTTGATTGGTATAAGTAATTGTATAACTTTGATCGTCTTGGTGATAAGTTATCTCTCCTTTTTTAAGATCAAGATCCTGATAGTACTCTTCATAATAATCTTGAATCGCTCTTCCGGCCTTTAAATAAAGAAGAGGATTTCCTTTGACTTGAAACCATAAAAAGAAAAAGAAAATAAGAATAAAGAAAAGAAGAAAAGCCTGTCCTAAAATAAGTTTTTTTCTCATATACTTCACCAAAATAATTGTAAACGATTATAGGAAAAAAAGCAATTTTGTGTTATAATAAACTTGTTTTAAAAACCCAAAAGAAAAGGTGATAATATGTTGGAAATAAAGAATTTAATGGTAAAAGCAAAAGGAACGAATAAAACCATTCTAAAAGATTTTTCTCTTTCCATTGGCAAAGGAGAAATTCATGCAATTATGGGACCAAATGGAGTAGGGAAAAGCACCTTATCCAAAGTGATTATGGCCCATCCTAATTATGAAGTGATCGAAGGAAGTATCACTTTTTTACAGCAAGATTTAAAGGATTTATCGACCGATGAGAGAGCACGGTTAGGAATTTATTATGTGATGCAGGATCCTAGTACAATTGAAGGAGTTACCAATAGTGAATGTTTAAGAACGGCATTAAGAGAAAGAACAGGGGAACCGGTAAATCTTTATCAATTTATTCAAGAAATGAATACGAACCTTAAGGCTTTAAAAATGGATAAGAATATGATTCATCGTTCCATTAATCAAGGCTTCTCAGGTGGAGAAAAGAAGAAAAATGAAGTCTTACAGTTAAAAATGTTAAAGCCTAAACTTATTTTATTGGATGAATTAGATAGTGGTCTTGATGTAGATAGTTTAAAGATCGTCTGTCAAAATATCAAAGAGTATTTGCAAGAAAATAAAGACACTTCTGTTCTTTTGATTACTCACTATAGTCGGATTCTTGATTTGATCAAACCAGATTATGTTCATGAAATGTTACATGGTACCATTGTAAAAACAGGAGATATTCGCTTAGCCAAAGAAATAG
Organism: Candidatus Onthousia faecigallinarum; assembly: GCA_018716225.1. Classification (GTDB taxonomy): domain Bacteria; phylum Bacillota_I; class Bacilli_A; order RF39; family UBA660; genus Onthousia; species Onthousia faecigallinarum. The sequence goes on from DVKE01000036.1 coordinate 2,104, forward strand.
AAAAAAATGGATACTCTGGGGAAAATGAAGGAAGCGAAAAAGATGATGGAGAATAAAATAAAACAAGAAGAACAGAAAGTAACATTATTAACCAAAGAAACAAAACTAGCTTTAGACAGGAAAGAAAATTATTTGATAGCAGAAGAAGATGGGAAATATTCTTTTTCCATAAAAGATAAAACGCTCCTTTACCTTTTTAATAAGGGCCATAATCTTGATCTTACTTTTTCTTTGAGTGAGAAAGCAGATTTTACTTTATCTTTTGCTTGCATCAGTGATCATGATTGTAAAGTGAATTTAAGAGTCTATCATGAAACTTCTCATACGAAAAGTGAAGTATCTTGTCATGGTTTAAGTACCAATCAAACCTTAACTTTTGCGATTGAGGGTTATGTACCAAAATATAAAAAGGGCTGTATTTGTAATCAAAAAAGTATGATCCATAATCTAAAAAAGGGAAAAGGAGAGATTGATCCGGATCTTTATATTGAAGAGTTCGATGTCACGGCCAACCATTCTGCTTTTGTCGGACCGTTAGAAGAAGAAAAAATTTTCTATCTAAATACCAAAGGAATTCCCACAAAGATGGCTACCCAATTACTGTTAAAGTCCTTCTTATTGGGAACAAGTCAAAATCAAATCTATAATCAGGAAATAGAAAGAGATTTAGAAAAAACTATTTATTAGGGAGGTGAAAAAAATGAATCGAGATGACTTTCCATTCTTAAATCAAGATATCGTTTATTTTGACAATGGGGCGACCAGCTTAAAACCAGAGTGTGTCCTTGAAGCGATGGATGATTATTATCGAAATTATCCTGCGAACATTCATCGAGGAGATTATGCGATCAGTTTAAAAGCTAGTAATGCTTATGAAGAAGTTCGCAATAAAGTGGCAAAATTTATTGGGGCCGAAAGTCCTGAGGAGATCGTTTTTACATCTGGAGCGACCGACGGCATGAATAAAATTGTTTTTGGATTTATGCAAGACTATTTAAACGAGGGAGATGAAGTCTTATTAACCAAAGCAGAACATGCTTCAAATGTTTTGCCTTGGTTTGAGCTAGAAAGAACCAAAAAAATAAAGATTCGTTATATCCCTTTGAATGAGAATTATGAGTTAGAGTTAGAAGCGGTTAAAGAACAAATTACCGAGAAAACGAAAGTGATTTCTCTAGCCGAAATTACAAATGTCATTGGTGATATTCGTCCAATTCATGAAATTGGAGAGCTTTGTCAAGAGAAAAATATCCTTCTAGTAGTCGATGGAGCTCAAAGTGTTCCTCATAAAAAAACGGATGTTTTAAAAGATCACATTGATTTTTTAGTTTTCTCTGCTCATAAGATGTTAGGGCCAACCGGAGTTGGTGTCTTGTATGGTAAAAAAGAGTATTTAGAAGCCCTTCGTCCTTTGGAATATGGGGGTGGAATGAATCAATCCTTTGATAGTGATGGTACAGTAGAATATAAAAGCATTCCTACGCGTTTGGAGGCAGGAACTCCTCCCATTGCTGAAGTCATTGGTTTAGGGAAAGCGATTGATTATTTAGAAGAAATTGGAATGGATCATGTTTTTGCTTACGAAAAAGAATTAAAAAAATATTTAGTAAGCCAATTAGAACAACTAGACTCTATCCTTCTTTACAATACCACCAGTGAAAGTGGAGCCCTAGCTTTTAATATTGATGGGGTATTTAGTCAAGATACAGCCATTTATTTAGATCACTATCACATTTGTGTAAGAGCAGGAAACCATTGCGCAAAAGTATTAAAAGAAGAGATGAATATCAAAAATACATGTCGTGTGAGTCTATATTTTTATAATACTAAAGAAGAAATTGATCGCTTTATAGAAGTATTAAAAAAAAGTAGTGAATTATATAAAATTATATTGTAGGTGATAAAGATGAAAATTGATAAAGAAACAAGAAGAGAAATTATTGTAGATAATTATCAAAATCCTTATCATAAAGGATTAAAAAAAGAAAAAGATTATGTAATAGCCAATACCAATAACGAAAGTTGTATTGATAATATTGATATTGAATTAAAAATAGAAGATGGAAAAATAGTGGATGCTAATTTTGATGGAGAAGCTTGTGCAATCTCTACTTCGGCGACTTCTATTTTATTACAAAAAATAATAGGAAAAACAACCAAAGAAGTAGAAAAATTACTAAAAAATTATGTAAATATGATCGAAGAAGAACCATATGATAAAGATTTATTGGAAGAACTCATTGTCTATGATGAAATTTATTTACAACCGAATCGGAAAAAGTGTGCCTTATTACCAGAAGAAACCATAAAAAAGATTTTAGGACAAATTAAAAATTAGAAAGGAAGATACAATGGAGGTCAAAGGATTAAACAAAGAAAATATCATAAAAATATCAGATTATAAAAAAGAAGATGATTGGGTAAAAGAGTTTCGCCTAAAATCTTTTGATGCTTTTTCTTCCATGGGGGATCAACTTCCTTTTGGGCCACCGTTTTCTCTTGATTTTGATAAAATTATTTATTATAAATCACAAGAGGATACCTTAAAAGATGACTGGAATCAAGTTTTAAAACCAGTAAGGGACGAATTATCCGCTTTAGGAGTCCTTGAGAGTGAAACGCATATGGCTGGAATGGGTGTTCAATATGAAAGTGAAGTTATTTATCATAAAATGATCGAAGAATTGGAAAAGAAACATGTTATTTTTACCTCGATTGATCAAGCTTTAAAAGATCATAAAGAGTTAGTACAAAAATATTTTGGAAAGATCGTAAAAACGGAAGAAAATAAATATGCCGCTTTAAATGGTAGTGTTTTTAGTGGAGGAAGTTTTATCTATATTCCTCCTCACACTACTTTGGATCGACCCTTGCAAAGCTATTTTCGAATTAATAGTAAGAGTATGGGACAGTTTGAACGAACTTTAATTATTGTGGATGACGATAGTGATCTTCATTATATCGAAGGTTGTACGGCGCCTAGTTATAGTGAATCCTCCCTTCATGCAGCGGTTGTAGAAATTTATGTTGGAAAAGGGAGTCGTTGCCGTTATACTACCATTCAAAATTGGGCCAATAATGTTTATAATTTAGTCACCAAAAGAGCTTTGGTAGAAGAAGATGGAAAGATGGAATGGATCGATGGAAATATCGGTAGTAAAATAACGATGAAGTATCCTTGTTGTATTTTAAAAGGAGATCGTTCCGAAGGGACATGCATAAGTATTGCCGTTGCTACTAAAGATCAAATTCAAGATACGGGTGCCAGGATGATTCATTTAGGAAAAAATACCAAAAGCAAAATTATTTCAAAAAGCATCGCTCGTAAAGGAGGGAATGCTACTTACCGAGGAAAGGCAAGAATTGATAAAAAAGCAAGTCATGCCGAAAGTTTAATAAAATGCGATACGCTCATTTTGGATCGAGAAAGCAAAAGCGATACCATCCCTACCAATATCGTAGAGAACAAACAGAGCAGTTTAGAACATGAAGCAACCGTTTCCAAAATCAGTGATGATAATCTTTTCTATCTTATGACCAAAGGGATTCCGAAAGAAAAATGTGAAGAATTAATTATACTGGGCTTTCTTGATAAATTCAAAGAAGAATTACCGATGGAGTATGCCGTAGAGTTAAATCAACTTTTGAAAAAAAATTTATAAAAGTATCAAAATTAAAAATTGACCGAAAAAATGGCCTGAAAAAATAAAATTCCCCTAGCGGAATTTTTTCTTTTGCGCTGAAAAATAAGCTGAAAATAAAAAATTGCCCATTTGCAACGAAGAAAAAAGAATGCTAAAGTAACCCTCGAAAGGAGAAAAAAGTATGTTAAATGATTTAATATTAGTAGGGCGTTTGACCAAAGAAATTGAGATACGCTCAACCGACAGTGGAAAGAAAGTAGGAACTTTATTTCTTGCTGTTCCACGTAGTTTTAAAAATATGGAGGGAGTATATGAAACGGATTTTATTCCTTGTACGATCTGGGAAGAAAAAGCGAGAACAACCTCATTATATTGTCACAAAGGAGACATTGTAGGGATACGAGGTAGACTTCAATCCCGAGTCATTGAAACCGAAGAAGGAAAAAGGAATCATCTTGAAGTAGTCGCTGAAAGAGTTACTTTTTTAACCAGTCGTAAGGCCAAAGAAGATAAGAAGATAGAAACAGACAGTTAATTATCAGTTAACTTTGATCCAAAGTCAAAAATATCTATTTATAATGGATCTTATGAGGTGAAAAAATGTTAGTAGGAAAACGATTAAAAGAATTAAGATTAGAAAAGGGGTTAACGCAAAGAGAATTGGGACAGCAAATCAATGTCACGAAAGTAAGTATTTGTTGTTATGAAAACGGAACAAGGACTCCGACTTTAGAAACGCTATCGGAATTAGAAAAATTTTTTCAAGTGGATTTAAACTATCTATTAGGAAATGATGTGAAAGTAAAGAATAAAGAGAAAAAGGAACAAGAAATTTTCATGTCTAGCGAAGAAATAACTTTTATAGAAGAATTAAGAAAGCAAGAAACGGTTTATAAAAGAATTATGGAAGATCCAAAAAGATGTGCCGAATTAGTAGGGAAAAAACTTCGATAGAGAAAAAAACTAGTAATTCTTTTTATTTTCTCTTATAATAAAAATAGGTGATAAGATTGATTATAGATATCATAAATAAAAAACGAGAAAAGAAAGAATTAACAAAAGAAGAATTAGAAATGGCTTTTATGGGGTACTTAAAAGGAAAAATTGCAGATTATCAAATGAGTGCTCTTTTAATGGCAATTTGTTGCAATGGGATGAGTGAACAAGAAACCTTTGATTTAGTGGATATTTTTATTCACGGTGGAAAGATCCTTGATTTTAGCGATTTACATTTAACCCTTGTGGATAAACATTCAACAGGAGGAGTAGGAGATAAGACAACTTTAATTCTTGGACCTATTCTTGCTAGTTGTAAAGTACCAATGGTAAAAATATGCGGAAGAGGATTAGGCTATACTGGGGGAACCATTGATAAATTAGAATCTATTCCCTCTTTCCAAGTGTCCTTAAACGAAGAGGAAATCAAAGGTCAACTTCAAAAAATAGGGCTTGTTATAACAAGTCAAACAAAGGATCTTGTCCCTTTGGATCAAAAAATATATGCCTTAAGAGATGTAACTGGTACCACGAATTCTATTCCTTTAATCGCCTCAAGTATTATGAGTAAAAAAATTGTTTGTGGAGCGGATAAAATCATCATTGATATTAAAATTGGATCAGGAGCTTTAATCAAAACTCAAGAAGAGGCCAAACAACTTTCTTCTCTTATGATAAAAATAGGCAAGAAGTATCATAAAGAAGTAAAAACCGTGTTTTCTGATATGGATCATCCTTTAGGTAGAGCGATTGGAAATAAATTAGAAGTCATGGAAGCGGTGAATGTCTTACAAGGAAAAGAAGAAGGAGAACTCTATGATCTTTGTATAGAACTTTCTTCTCAATTGATTTCTATGGCCAAAAAGGAATCTTTACAAACGGCAGAAAGGATGGCGAAAGAAGCAATTACAAGTGGACGAGCTTACCAGAAATTTAAAGAGTGGATTAAGACTCAACATGGAAAGTTAGAAGAATTAAAAATATCTGCCGAACAATATACAATAAAAGCGCCAAAAAAAGGAATTATAAAAAAGATTGATGCTTTAGCTGTAGGGAAACTTTCTTTAGCACTAGGAGCTGGGAGAAAAGAAAAGAATGATACCATTGATTATAATGCCGGAGTCGTTTTAGTGAAAATGATTGGTGATGCGGTAAAGGAAGGTGAGGTGTTAGCTTTTCTTTATACCAATCGTGACATTTCGCATCTTTCCTTTGAAAATATCTTTCAAATAGAGTAGATACTTTACAACTTTTTTCTGTTTTCTTTCAAGAAGTAGAACAAAAATTGAAAAATCGATTTCCAAGTGTTATAATGGTTAGGAAATGAGGTATTCTATGAAAGAAAAATTGCAAAAAGGAAAAAAGAAAGTAATCAACTTTTTCAAGAAACTAAAACATGAACATGTAATTAAAAATTATATAAAAAATAATCGTTTATTTCTTGTTTTCGTCCTTGTTTGTGTGATCAATTCTACCATGCTTCGGATCTTTACCATGCGAACAGCCGAAAATATTTTTGCCATTCGTCCGATTATTGCAGACCTTGGACTTGTTATAACCATAGGCTCTTTTTCCTACTTATTTAAGGGAAAAGGCCGTTATCGATATTTGTCAATTTGGGCGGTGATCTTTACTGCTATTTGTATGATCAACTCAGTATATTATACGTTCTATACTTCGTTTGCTAGTTTTTCCATGCTTTCACTAGCGCAGTTTATCGCTCCCGTTGGTGATGCCGTTGTTCAAAATGTCTTGCAATTAAAGGATTTGTTTTATCTGATCCCTCTTTTCTTTTTTATCTTTTATTATCATCATCTTGCCAAAAAAGGAGAATATAAAAAATATGAAAAGAAGGAAAGAAAAAAGAAGTTTTTCCATACTATCTTAGTAGGAGCCATAACGTTAATTGTCTTCTGCTTTACGTTATCAGGGCTAGAAGTGGGCCGCTTTATTAAACAGTGGAATCGCGAATATATTGTAATGCGTTTTGGTATTTATTTATATCAAGGAAACGATTTAGTAAAGAGTATTCAACCTAAAATAACAGCTATGTTTGGATATGATGAAGCCAAAAAGAAAATGGAAGATTATTTTGAAGGAACAAGTGATGTTCAAGATTATACCAATGAATATACCAATATTTTAGAAGGAAAAAATGTCATTGTAATCCATGCTGAAAGTCTACAAGATGTGGCTCTTAATACAACCTTTAATGGGCAGGAAGTCACGCCGAACTTAAATAGATTAATTAAGGAAGGAATGTTTTTCTCTAACTTTTATTCACAAGTTAGTGTAGGAACATCAAGTGATACTGAATTAACGTTTAATACTAGCTTGATGCCAACGCAAAGTGGTACTGCTTTTGTAAGTTATTTTGACAGGACCTATATTAGTACTCCAAAATTATTAAAAGAAAAAGGTTATTATACCTTTAGTATGCATGCTAATAATGGTGATTTCTGGAACCGTCGAGCTATGCATGAATCTTTAGGATATGATCAATTCTTTAGCAAAGAAAATTATGATGTGAAAGAGGAAGATGTGATTGGCTTAGGACTTTCTGACAAATCATTCTTTGCTCAATCGGTAGAAAAGATTAAAACAATTAGTGCGGAACATGACAAGTTTTATGGAGTTTTAATTACGCTTACCAACCATACCCCATTCTCAGATGTTGATAAATATGGTGAATTTAAAGTTACCATCAATGAGACAGTTCAAAATGAAGATGGAACAACTTCAGTAGTAGAACATCCTTATTTAGAAGGAACAAAATTAGGAAATTACTTTAAATCGGTACACTATGCTGACGCCGCTTTGGGTGAATTCTTCCAAGAAATGGATGAAGCGGGTCTTCTTGATAATACGGTAGTCATACTATATGGAGATCATGATGCTAGACTTCCAAAAGCTGATTATGTTCGAATGCTAAATTATGATATGCTAACCGATGATGTGAAATCAACCGATGATCCAACCTATCAAGAATTTGACAGTTACGACTATGAATTAAATCGAAAAGTACCACTTCTTATTTGGACGAAAGATGGAACCATCAAACCTCAAGTTGTGGATACAATTATGGGAATGTATGATGTTGTGCCAACCATTGGAAACATGTTAGGCTTTTATAATAAATATGCCCTAGGTCATGATATCTTTGAAATAGGAGACGATAATATTGTAGTATTTCCAAATGGAAACTGGTTAACGAGTAAAGTTTATTATAACAGCCAAAAAGAAGAATATAAGCCTCTTAGAGATGAAGTGATCAGTGAAGATTATATTAAAGAAAATAATGAATATACTGAGAAATTATTAGACGTTTCTAATAATATGATCGTCTTTGACTTGCTAAATTCCAATAATATAAAAGCCCAAAATGAGGAGGAAAATAAATGAAATTAAAGAAAAAGGTTAAGATCATCCTTGTTATTCTGTTGATCATTCTCTTAGTAATTGTTGGTTACTTTTGTTATCAAGATTACACGAAAAAAGAAACGATCCCTGCTGCAACTGTCGTAAATGAAATTCCCGAATATGGCTATGTATTAAAGTCTAATAAAAGCGAAGCCTACAAAAAAATGTTTCAAGAATTACAAAATATTTTAGATCAAGACCCAGTGGATGAAGAAGCTTATGTCAAGAAGATTAGTGAAATGTTTCTTTTGGATTTCTTCTCCTTAAATGACAAAGTCGCAAATACCGATGTAGGAGGAACAGACTTTGTTCATAGTGAAGCGCTTGATAATTTCTTGGAAAAAGCCGAAAATACCATTTATAAATATGTAGAAAACAATTTATACAACAAAAGAAAACAACAACTTCCAGAAGTGAATGAAGTCACGATAGATTCTGTTGAAACCACAAGTTATGCCGTAGGGGATGTTACGGACGATAATGCTTATCAAGTAACCGCTACTTGGACTTATAAAAAGGATCTTGGTTATCAAACGGAAGCAACCTTAATTTTTGTTCATGAAGGAAATAAATTATCATTAGTAGAATTAGAATGATAGAGACACTCTATCATTTTTGTAGTAAAAGGAAGGAAAAAAGATGGAACGATTACAAAAAGCAATTGCCGAAGCAGGAGTTACCTCAAGAAGAAAAGCAGAACAATTCATTCTAGCAGGAAAAGTAAAAGTAAATGGCAAAGTAATTCAAGAATTAGGATATAAAGTAGACGAAAAAGATCGAATTGAAGTAGAAGGGGTACCAATTACAAAAGAAAAGAAAGTTTACTTCTTATTGAACAAACCAAGAGAAATGATTTCGAGTGTTTCTGATGAGAAACATAGAAAAACAGTGGTAGACTTAATTCCTTGCAAAGAAAGAATCTATCCTGTTGGTAGATTAGATTATGATACAACAGGAGTACTCTTATTAACCAATGATGGAGAATTTGCTAATATTTTAATGCATCCCTCGAAAGAAGTGGAAAAAGTATATATCGCTAAGATCAAAGGAATTTTAAAAGGAGAAGCGATAAAAGAATTAAAACAAGGAGTGCTTGTAGATGGTCAAAAGGTAAAAGCAGAACGTGTAAAAGTAAGAAAAATTGATCCGAAAAAGAATACTTCCATGGTAGAAATTAGTATTCATGAGGGAAAAAATCATCAAGTAAAGAAAATGTTTGAGAGTGTTGGTTATGAAGTATTAAAATTAAAAAGAGAACGAATTTCCTTTTTTGATTTAACAGGCTTAAAAAGTGGAGAGTATCGACCTTTAACACCCAAAGAAATAGCCAAAGTTTTTGCTCTTAAGAAAAAAGAAAAGAAACATGAAAAATAAAGAAAACCTTCAAAATATTATTGTTGGAATTCTTTTCCTTCTAGTTAGTGTGACCAATATCTTAACCGCAGAAAGCTTCATACGATTCTTTTTGATTCCCTTTTTCTTTCCGCTGGAATCTATCTTGTGATTACTCCCTTTTTTCTCGTTTTGCGTGGTATTTAAAAGTACAAAGTCTTTTTCCGGACTTTCTTTCGCTCTATCTTCTTTTTTTGGCGACCTTCCTGCTCGGAGAAAATTTAAAACAAAATAGCTTCTTTCTTCTTTTCCTTCTTCCATTTTGGATCGTTGTTTTAATTCATTTCATAATGAAAATAAAAAAGGTGGAGACTAACAGTCTTCATCTTTCTTATTCTTCTACTTCAATCGCTCCAGTTGGACAAGATTCCGCAGCGTCTTTTACTTCTTCTTCAAGTTCTTTTTTGATTTTGTCCACATGAACATAACTGAATCCTTGATCATCTAATTCAAACACATCAGAGCACATAGCAGCACAAGCGCCACATCCAATACAACGATCTTTATCTACTGTTACTTTCATACATCTACCTCCTATAAAACATTATAGCGAATTTTGAAGAAAAAATACAAGTATATATTGTAAGTTTTCATATTCTAACATATAATTTAAGTAGGTGAGCAATATGACAATATTTTGGTTAATCACATTTTTAATCTTAATAACCATAGAAATATTAACGATTAATTTAGTTACTATTTGGTTTGCAATCGGAGCTTTAACCGCTGCGATTGTATCTTGCTTTACAACTAATCTTTTCCTAGAATTTATTGTCTTTGTACTCATTAGCGGTATCTGTCTTCTTTTCACCAAGCCATTTTTAAATCGCGTAAAACAAAAACCAAAAATACCAACCAATTTAGATTCGATTATTGGAAAAATAGGACAAGTAACCGAAGAAATTGATCCCGAAGAAGTAGGAGAAGTAAAAGTGGCAGGGAAAAGATGGAGTGCCATAAGTAAAGAAAGAATACCAAAAGGGACTTTTGTTGTGATAAAAAAGATAACAGGAGTAAAAGTAGTAGTAGAAAAGAAGGAGGAAAATTAATATGTGGATATGGGTTATTATTATTCTTTTAATTTTGTTAGCGGTAGCAGGAGTAAAAATTGTTTCACAAGCCAAAGCAGTTGTTGTGGAACGATTAGGATCGTATGACCGAACTTTGGAAACAGGACCTCATTATGTGATTCCCGTGATCGAAAGAGTAGCAAATGTCGTTTCTTTAAAAGAGATTGTTAAAGACTTCGCTCCGCAGCCTGTAATTACAAAAGATAATGTTACCATGCAAATTGATACGGTTGTCTATTTTCAAATTACCGATCCGAAACTATATACTTATGGAGTAGAAAATCCAATTAGTGCGATTGAAAATTTAACAGCAACCACCTTAAGAAATATTATAGGAGATCTAGAACTTGATGAGACTCTAACCTCAAGGGATATCATCAATACCAAAATGCGATCAATTTTGGATGAAGCGACGGATGCTTGGGGAATCAAAGTAAATCGGGTAGAAGTGAAAAATATTTTACCACCTCATGATATTCAAGAAGCGATGGAAAAACAAATGCGAGCAGAACGGGAAAGAAGAGAATCTATCTTAAAAGCCGAAGGAGAAAAGAAAGCGGCCATTTTGATCGCAGAAGGAGAAAAAGAAAGTGCCATTTTGAGAGCCGATGCCAAAAGAGAAGCCCAAATTCGCGAAGCTGATGGACAAGCCCAAGCAATTATGAAAGTGCAAGAAGCTACAGCCAAAGGATTAGAATATTTAAAAAAAGTTCAAATGGATGATGCCGTTTTAAAATATAAAAGTTATGAAGCCCTTATAAAAGTAGCAGAAGGCCAAGCCACAAAAATTATTATTCCAAGTGAGTTACAAAATCTAGCCACGATTGGAACGACTCTAAGTGAAACCATGAGACCAGACAAGAAAAAAGAATCAAAAAAAGAAGCTAAGACAGAATAAAGGTCAAAAATAACCAAAGAAAGAAGACAAAGTAGCATTCGCTACTTTTCATTTTCGCTTGATTATGATATGATAAATGCATAATAAGGTAGGTGATAGTGTGGCAAGTAGAATGCAAAGATACGAAGAGAACAGTGAAAACAAAGGTGCAAGAACAAGAACTTCAAGAAATCAAGAATTGTATCAAGACTTAGGAAAAACCGAAAAATATACGACCTTTACCGATGTTTCTAAAATAGAAGCCATTGATTTAGAAGAAGCTAAAAGAAACTATCACACAAGACAAGGCTATCACCAAGCAAGAGAATATAACTTTTTTGAAGAAGAAAAACCTAAAGTAAGAAAAGAATTAGATGAATTTAATTATCTTTATCCCAAGGAAGAAAAGAAAAGTTACAACTTAAATGAAGTATTAAGTGAAGCCAAACGTCAAAGAGAAAAAGATGATTTAGAAAGAAAAAGAAAATTACATAATGAAAAATATAATATTCTAGAAAGCAGTCAAGAAGACTTAGAAAAATTTAAAAAAGAAGTAAAGAAAACAATTAAACCAGTAGAAAATGAAGAGGAATTAGAAGAATTAATCCATACGATCACCTCGAAAGAATTAAGAGAAAAGATAGATAAAGAAAAAGAAACTAGCCTGTTAAGTGATTTAATGGCTACGAGTAATTTAGATGAAGTGGTAGAAGCAGTTCCTGAAAAAACAGAAACACAACCTAAAATAGAACCCATAAAAAAGGAAGAAGACAAAACAAAACCTCTTGAAATCGATAAATCCTTCTATACGAAATCTTTGGATTTGACGGAAGAAGATTTTGATGATGAAGAAGAAGGAGAAAAGAAAAAAACACCTGTGATTTTAATCTTTTTGAAATTGCTTTTATCGATTGCTATTATTGGAGGAGTCGGAATAGGAGTCTATTATTTTGTGACTCATTTCTAAAAAGAAAGAAGTTGATAAAATGAAAAAAAGTAAAGTTAACTATATGTTAAATGGGGGGGGGGGCTTTTAGAATTATCTTATAGAATAAGGCTTTTTCAGT
>DVKE01000037.1 GCA_018716225.1 Candidatus Onthousia faecigallinarum
TGAAATTTAATTTTAGAAAACCAAAAAAACTAGATTTCATTTTAAGAATTTTTATACTTAAAATTATCTAGTTTTTTCTATTTCCTTTAATTACAATAATTTTTTACTGAAATTTAGTTTTGAAATCAACTGATTTTTTTCTTTTATTTTTCTGTCAGAAATCGAAAAAAGTAGACTTTCTTCGTCTACCTTTCTTCGCTTTTTTATTTTCTTTTCTTTTTCTTGTGTTCTTGCACGTTATAAAGAATTAAACCAATTCCACAAAGGACAATGACAATTCCACAGAGATAAGTAACTATATTTGCATTATCCGCTGTATTAGGAACTTCAATTTTTGGTTGGTTTTGCATAAATGTTGTTTGTACTTCTCCAGTTTCTGCCACTTCAAAAGAAACGGTGTTTTCCTGTAAAATGTATCCTTCTGGAGCAATTGTTTCTACTAATTCGTATTTTCCAACCGGTAGGCGATCGATTTCGTGAGGAGTATCGGTAGAGGTCCATTTTTCCACTACTTTTCCATTGTCATCATGAATTTCAATCTCAGCGCCTGGTAGTTCTTCTCCTGTTGTGATATCTACTTTACTAATTTGAACTTTCGTATAATCATTTGGAATATAAACTTCATTCGCTCCTACAGTTCCTTTTTCAGGAACGTATACTTCAATTGGTGATGGATAACATACATATCCAGCAGGTGCTTCTATTTCTTCTATTGTGTATTTCCCTACACTAAGTTCTTGAGTGGTATGAACTTTTCCATTGCTTGTATAACTGTCAACGACCTGTCCATTGCTATCCTTTATTTGAATTTTAAAGCCTTCAATGTCTAAATTAATACTAATTTTTTGATCAGCAATACTTACATAGGTATAATCATTTTTTATAAAGACTTCTTGTACCGTTCCTGTATTGCTTACAGTAAAGCGTATTGGAGTCTTGCTCGTAACATAACCGGCAGGGGCAGAAACTTCTTCTAATAGATAGTTTCCTACTGGTAAGCGATTAATAATGACTGGTTGATCGGTTGTTACAAGACTATCCGTATATACTTGCCCAGTATCTTGATTGGTAATTTTTAAGACTGCACCAGCAATATATTTGCCGGTCCCTAAATCAATTTTTGCCACTTGAATTCTAGTCGCTTGATTTTCCATAACAATAGAAGCTGGCGTTCCTGTGTTGGTAGCACTTAAGGTTACGGATTGTTTCTGTCCGTTCGCTACATATCCTGTCGCAGCACTTACTTCTTCTACTGTATAAGTAGCGCCTGGGATTAAGTCTTGGAAGATCCTTGCTTCTGTAGTTGTCACCCATTCATCAATGGCTTCCCCATCTTCATTTAATAATCGTAGGGTTGCGCCGGCGATTGGTTCTTTCGTAGAAGCATCTACTTTCAAAACACTTAATTGCGCATTTGGTAGTGTTTGAGAAAGAGTAGCGGTATCCGTCGTTTCGGTTGGATATAAGACGGTTGGTATTCCATTTTGGACGGTATCACTTCCATCCGCAGGGGCATACATATAAACGGTATTACTTGTTGCGGTTGCCGAAGCTTTGACACTTACATTTAAATCTGAACTATCACTTATCGCATTTGCAGGAATGATGATTTGAAAGGTTTCGGTCTTGGCAAAATTTGTATTTGCCACTTCACTTTCCCGAATGGTCTTCCCTGTATTTGTTTTAAGATAATAGCCACTTGGAGCAGTTATGGTTACACTATAACTATCATAAGCACTATTTTGATTGATTCCAATCATAGAACTTGTAAAACTAGTATCACTTTCAGCAAAAGTTAGGCTTGAAGTAGTAAACTGTAAGTCATAATTTGGAGCAGGCGCAGCGGCTGCCGCTTCCGCTCCTGCTAGTAAGTCTTTTATCGCTTGACTATATTCGCCATGATTGTTTAATAAATCAATTTTACCATTCGTTCCACCTGCTGCTAAATCACCATCTTCATTATCCGCTACTCCGGCACCATTATTTATGAGATGACGATCTTTATAGATCCAAATAGCATATTGGGTAACCATATATTTATCCATTTCAGTTCCCGGTGAAACATCTGGATTGTTTGGATATCCATGTTCGATGATATAAGTAAGACCTGCATCTTGAATCGCATGACTTAATACCATTTCTCCTTGAATCATATTTTTTAAATGGTCATAACAATAAACTATTTGATCGGTTCCTGCTATGGTCTGATAAGCTGCTTTTCCTCCAAAGAAATCATTTCCCGTCGTATGTTCTCCAGTAAACGATTGCGGTGGGGTTGTAGTAGCAGCATGAGTTGGTTGATAAAACACCATTAAAAAAACAGCCATTCCTACAATAGCAAGGAAGAAAATATTGGTAAAGAATGTTTTATAATTCTTAATTCCCTTTTTTTTCACAATTTTTTTTCTTTTAATATTTTTCTCCATTTTTCTCTTACCCTTCTTATCATAATTTGATTTTACTATATTTTTTCTTCTGTTTCAACCTTTCTTTTTATTACATTGAATAAAATTCAAAGTTCCCGTTTTAGTTAAGGTGGGAAGTTAGTCTTGTAATCAATGATATTTAGTAATAGTAAAGTAACTATACAAGTACTAAAATATTTACATTTATCAAGATAAGTATTATA
>DVKE01000003.1 GCA_018716225.1 Candidatus Onthousia faecigallinarum
AATAAGGTGAAGGTGAGAATAAAAAGAAAGATAAAGAATTTAAGTATTTATGATCAAGAGAAGCTTATGAGGGTAAAGGCAAGTTATTATGGGTATTTGAAAAGGGCTTCGACGGGGTTTTTACAGTTTTCCTTTAAGATAAAGAAGAAGAATTAATTTTTGATTTTTTGATTTTTTCTACTTGGAAATGAAGGAGTAATATAGTATAATTAAAAAAGAATAAGAGGGTGTAATCATGCTAGGAACGATCGAAGAAATAAGAGATGAGAGCGTTTATGTTCATTTGGAAATTGAAATAGAGAAACAAGCAAATCTCATGAATTTGCATGTTGTTTTTGAAAATGGTCCGACTAAAATAGTGGGCGAAATTATGAACAGTACGAAAACAACATTAAAAGTAAATATTGTAGGGGAACTAAAAGGAAATAAGTTTATTCCGGGAGTGAGTGCCAAACCTGCTTTTAAATCAAAGGTACGGATTATTACTTTAGAAGAGCTAGAACAAATATTAGGAAAAACGACTCTTGAAAAAGGAATGATCAATTTTGGCTATTCCAATATTTATGAAAACTATCCTATCAATATTGACGTAAATTCTTTCTTTAGTAATCATTTTGCCATCTTAGGGAATAGTGGTGCCGGAAAATCTTTTTCGGTCAGTCGTATTTTACAAAATCTTTTTTGTGATCCTGCCAATAGTCCGGTAGGAGCGAATATCTTTTTATTTGATGCTTATGGGGAATATACAAATGCTTTAAAAGAAGTAGAGAAACAAAACCCTTCCATTCGCTATAAAACTTATACGACCAATACGGAATTTGCTGATACAGAGATCTTAAAAATTCCTCTTTGGCTTTTAGATGTCGATGATGTAGCGCTTCTTTTAGATGTCACAACGCCGAATCAATTACCTATTATTGAAAAAGCTCTAAAGTTAGTTCCGATCTTAACGGGAGAGGAAGAAGATGTGATTCCTTATAAAAATGATATCATAGCGCGTGCTTTAGAAGATATCCTCTTAAGTGGTCATCAATCTACGAAGATAAGAGATCAAGTAACAGCGGTTCTAACAAAATTTAATACCAAAGACTTGAATCTTGAAAGTTTAATTGTACAGCCGGGTTATACTAGAACCTTAAAACAATGTCTTTACATTGATAAAACAGGAAAATTACAAGAAATGGAATTGGTTGTTAACTTTGTAAAACAATTTATTTTAGAGGATAATCCCGAAGATATTAAAATAGAAAAGATGATTCCTTATAGCTTAAAAGATTTAGAAGTGGCGATGGATTTTGCCTTAATTAGTGAAGGAATCTTAAAAAGTGATAAAGTTTATGATGAAGCGAATGTCTTGAGTGTTCGTCTTCATACCTTAGCGAATAGCAAAGAACATATTTATTTTGATGTTTCTAATTATATTCCAAGAGATGGTTATATTCGTAGTCTTTTGACAAGTTATGACAATCAAAAAGCGCAAATGGTGAATTTTAATATCAATTATATTAACGATCGTTTAGCGAAAGTTATTGTTAAAATTATTTCTAAAATGTTATTTCAAGAAGCCGCCGAAAATAAGAATCGGGGAAGCGTTCCTTTTCATATTATTATTGAAGAGGCTCATCGTTATGTTCAACGGGATCGAGATACTGAAATTTTGGGTTATAATATTTTTGATCGGATTACCAAAGAAGGAAGGAAGTATGGCGTGTTATTAGGACTTATTACGCAAAGACCAAGTGAATTATCGGATACTGCTATTTCCCAATGCTCAAACTTTCTTATTTTAAGAACATTACATCCCAAAGATCTCGAATATATTAAAGAAATGGTACCGAATGTTTCGCAAGAAATCACCCTTCAATTAAAAAATTTAAAACCAGGAAATTGTATCGCTTTTGGAACTGCTTTCCAAATTCCTGTTCAAATGCATTTCTTACCACCAAATCCAACTCCATTGTCAAATAACGTCGATATTCATACAATCTGGTATCAACTGGGACAAGTTTAGGAAGAAAACAATTATGATCTTGTAAAAAGGCAAGGAAATATGTTACTATAAAAGATATAAGGAGGATAAATATGGGTTTAGATAAATTAAAAAAATTAATTGGTGGGAAAGAAGACGATGAAGAAGAAATAAAAGAGGAGGAGTATTATAAAGTGTCAAGAGAAGAATATGGATATGAAAATGGGGTAGCAGGAAGTAAGATGATGCTTCTTGAACCTAGAGCTTACTCAGAATCTCAACAAATAGCAGATCATTTAAAAGAGCGAAACGCCGTAGTAGTCAATTTAAAGAGAGTAACTCCTGATCAAGCGAAAAGAATTGTTGACTTTTTGTCCGGAACCCTTTATGCTATAGGCGGAGATTTGCAAAAATTAGGGGGAGGAATTTTCCTATGCACTCCAAATAATGTGGACGTAGAAGGAAAGATCAGTGATGATAACGTACCGTCAAAACCAACAAAAAAATCAAAACCACAAGAAGATGATGAATTTGATTGGTAAAAGAAAATAGTCCTTTAAAAGGGAAGGGATCAAAATGGATAAATTCAGTTATGAAACAAATGGTTATAACAGAGAAGAAGTGAATCAGTTTGTAGGAGATGTCATCAAACAGACAGAAGGAATTGTGAAAAAGTATCGTAGTCAAAAAGAAGAGATCAAACAATTACAAGAAAAACTATCTCACTATGAAACGATCGAAGATACTTTGAAAAAATCTCTTATCAATGCTGAAAAAACAGGTGATAACATCAAACAACTAGCAAGAGAAGAAGCCAATACCATTATCCATGATGCCAAAAACAATGCCTCTCGTATCGTAAACGAAGCCCTTTTAAAAGCCAGTAAGATCGAACAAGATGCCGATCAGTTAGAAAAAAACTTTAAAATATTTAAACGTAAATTACGAATTATCGTAGAGCAGCAAATGGCCGTAGTAGACGAGATAGAAACACTAGACTTAAAAGAAGATTAAGTCTAGTTTTTGACTCTTAGGAGGGATGAAGATGAGTGAAGAACAAAGAAAAGAGTTAAAAAGACTTTTATTGAAATATACCGCAGCCTTAAAAACATTAGAAACGCAAATTAGTATTTTAATTCAAGATTATGAACAACAAAATAATTATAATCTTGTAGAACATGTAAAAAGCAGAATCAAATGTTTAGAAAGTGCCGAAAAGAAACTAGTAAGTAGAAATTATGAAGTAACAGTGGAAAATATTGAAAAGCATGTACATGATATGGTAGGAGTAAGAATAGTCTGTGCCTTTTTATCAGATGTCTATAAGATTGTTGAAATGATCGAGAAAAGTGAAACCATTCAAGTTTATGCCAAAAAAGATTATATTGCGCATCCAAAAGAGAGTGGATACTCTAGTTATCATTTATTAGTCTATGTTCCCATTTATTTATTAGATGGAAAAGAAATGGTAGAAGCGGAAATTCAAATTAGAACCTTAGCGATGGATTTTTGGGCTAGTCTTGATCATAAAATACAATATAAATTTCAAGGATCGGTTCCGAAACAAGTACAAGATAATATGTATAAATGTGCGATTGACATCAACGATTTAGATCATAAAATGTTGATTTTAAATGATAAGATGCAGGAATATAAAGAAGAGAAAGACAGGAAAGAGTAGTCTTTTTTCTTTTCAAAAGATAAAGTTTGTAGTAAGATGATACTAGGTGAAGAAAATGAAGAATGAGAAGGGGTTTACACTCATAGAACTATTAGTTACGATCACGTTGTTGGCTTTAATTTTATTAATGGTTTTTCCATCTATTAATCGTTTAAGAGCGGAAAATGAAAAGAGTACTTATGAATTATATGGAAAAAGTATGATTGAAGCCGCTAAACTTTATGTGACCAAAGAAGGGGAAGATTTGACTCCCTTAGGCACGAAAGATTGGGTGGGAACAGTTACGATTTCTTTAAATGATTTGATAGAAGATGATTTAATTGATGCTTTTGAAGAAGATGGGGTTGTTTGTGATAATGGAATGGTTTTATATCAAAAAACAACTTCAGGAGAAAAATATAGTTATAACTTAACTTGTACGCAAGATGGTGAAGTGGTCTATGAGGAAAGAAATATTGAAGAGGGTTTAGAAGGAAGTAATAGTCAAACGCCAACAGAGACATCTACTTACCGAGTCGATACTAAAAAAGTAACAGGAGGCACGATTGTAAGTGCTGAGCGTTTTGCAGATCCGGGAGATACCATTACTTTTGAGCCAATCGCAGAATCTGTTTTTCAGTATTTAGGCTCGGATATTAAAGATCTCGAAGGAAATACTTTACTTTCTCTTGACAGTACGACGACAAGCTTTACGATGCCCGAAGCAAATGTTATTATTTCTCCAAAGTGGAAATATCCGGATAAAGTGGTTATGGCTTTAGATGAATCACATGATACAACTTGGACAAGTCCTAAAACAAGTGGGGCAGCGATGAATTCTGGTTGGCAAAGTGATCGTCATTATTGGAGCTTTAGTATCGGTTCTACAGGCAATTCTCGAATCGACATTTGGACCAGTAAAAATTATGACCTAACTCATTATGAAACGTATCAGGTAAAAGCCTATGAAGCCGATTATCCAAATTCTGGTTATAGTGTTGACACTTATCATATAACCATGCAAACAGCTGTAGCGAACACCAATACGAGTTGGGTACATGAGTGTAGTAATAGGACTTCGGTAAATGGAGCAGGGAACATGCGTTGGGTTGATATCAATCTTGATATTAGTAGTTTAACTGGCCCTTACTTTCTTGGCTTTCAAATTTTATCCAATTCCCACCCTTTTCAATGCAATTTCTGTTATGCTACTCTAATTGGAAAAACTTATCAATAAAGAAGGGAGCAACTTATGAACAAACCGGAATTACTGGCCCCTGCTGGCAATATGGAATCTTTTTATCAAGCAATTAATGCAGGAGCAGATGCTATTTATTTATCAGGAAAAAGTTTTGGCGCTAGAAGCTATGCCGCTAACTTTACCGAAGAAGAATTAAAAGAAGCTTTGATTTTAGGAAAAATCTATGGTGTCAAAGTCTATGTTACGATGAATACGCTGATTAAAGAGAGTGAAGTACAAGAGTTTCTAAACCAAGTAGAATTTTTATATCAAAATGGAGTCGATGCTATTTTAATGCAAGACTTTGGTATGATTTGCCTTTGTCTTGAAAAATATCCCAATTTAGAAATTCATGCCTCTACCCAGTTTAACAGTACGAGTTTAGAAACAATAGAACTTCTTTATGAATTAGGAGTAAAAAGAGTGGTACTTCCAAGAGAATTTACCTTAGAAGAAATCAAAGCAATCCGTATTCCTATCGAAAAAGAAGTTTTTGTTCATGGCGCTTTATGCACCAGTTATTCGGGCCGGTGTTATATGAGTCAAATGCAAGGTGGAAGGAGTGGAAATCGAGGCGAGTGTGCTGGTTGTTGTCGTCTTCCTTACAAACTATATCAAGGAGAAAAGCTTCTAAAACAAGGTTATCTTTTATCCATGAAAGATTTAAATACCAGTAAAAAAATAGAAGAACTTTTGCCTTATGTAGATAGCTTAAAAATAGAAGGAAGAATGAAAAGTCCAGCCTATGTTTATTATGTTACAAGCTATTATAAAAAACTCATAGAGAAGAAAGAATCTTCGAAAGAAGAACAAGAACAATTGAAAAGCCTTTTTTATCGTGGTTATACCGAAGGACATTTATTTCAAGATCAGGATTTAGTAAATACCAAAAGTCCTAATCATCTTGGCATTCGGATTGGAAAAGTGATCGAAGTAACCGAAGAAGAAATCAAAATCAAATTAGAAGAAGAACTTCATCAAGAAGATGGAATTCGCTTTGTAGAAAGTAAGAAGGGAATGATTGTAAATTATCTTTCCGATCAAAAGGGAAACTTTATTTCCAAAGGAGAAAAAGGACAAATCATATCGATTGAAAACAAAGTGGATTTAAAGACAAAAGATCAAGTAAATCTTACGACCAATAAAAAATTAATCACTTCTTTACCAGAAGAAATCACGAAAAGGGTACCCGTCCGTATGAAATTTTCGGCCAAAATAAATACTCCTTGGAGTCTTAGTATAATTGATGATAAGAATCATCAAGGAGACTATCTTGGAACAGTAGTGGAGGAAGCCAAAAATGCTCCCACCAGTACCGAACGCATCAAAGAACAATTAGAAAGGTTAGGAAATACTCCTTTTGTTTGTCAAGAGATCACCATAGAAAAAGATAACAATATCTTTGTTAGAATAGGTGAT
>DVKE01000038.1 GCA_018716225.1 Candidatus Onthousia faecigallinarum
CGATCTGGAAAGAAAGAAAGAATACTGTTTTTTTCAAGTATTTCTAAACTTTTTTCTTTTGTTTTGAAAAGAAGATAGGGTGCTAGCTTTTTTTTGCTTCCAAGTAAGAAAATACCGCGAGATAGGAAAATCATTCAATTTTCTTCCTTTTCCTTGTTTTCTTATATAGCTGCAAAAAAAACAATTTACAGCCCAAACTTACAATACTACAAGCTTCATTCTTTAAATTTTTACAATTTCCACAACATCCATTTTTTTAATCTTATTACAGTATTTGGTTTGTGCTATGCAGCAGGAATTGTGAAACTGACAGGGATTTTCTTCCTGACAATACTCATCTAAAAGCAAACAAGTTTGGTCGTAAACATAACCTAACCGTTCTTTTTTATATTGAAAGCTGTCTCTACCCTTTCTAACTCTAATTTTCTTTTTTGATCAATTTGATTAGAAACGTTTAATATTAATCTTTCTTTCGAATGGAATCGAATCAGTTTCGGTAATGTTTTATAAAAAGCTGTGATATCTTCAACGGTTTTAATGACGATTCTTTTTTCTTTCATACTGCACCTTCTTTTGTATCTACCCTATTTTAGCATTGTTTCCTTTATTTTAAAAGAACTATTACTCATCAAGTTTGAAGGACAAGGATAAACAAAAAAATCTAGAAATTTTTTCTTTCTAGATTTCTTCAATTTTCATAATATTGGTTGATTTACGTACTCCAGTATTTGGAAGGCCACCGGTAATTACGATGATATCACCTTTGTTAAGTGGCATGAATTTTTTTGCTGCTTCAATACTTGCCTGAATGACTTCATCGGTTGTTTCAAGCATTGGCACAAGAACTGGATAAACACCCCAGTTTAAGGCAAGACGCCGAGCGACTTCTTCATTCGGACAAGCTGCAACAATCAAACAATCTGGTTTTAAGTTACTAATCTTACGAGCGGTAAATCCACTTACGGTA
Organism: Candidatus Onthousia faecigallinarum; assembly: GCA_018716225.1. GTDB lineage: Bacteria > Bacillota_I > Bacilli_A > RF39 > UBA660 > Onthousia > Onthousia faecigallinarum. The sequence continues at coordinate 968 of DVKE01000038.1, forward strand.
GAAGCTACAATTAATTTGGCATGAAGCATAGAAGCACTTTCTACGACACAGTTAGCAATCGTTTGGGTAATTCCAACTCGCTGTGTATAACTGAATTTACCTTGATAAGAAGCGTGTCGTTCTGTCACCTCACAGATTTTAGCCATATATTCTACTGTTTCGATCGGATATTTTCCTACCGTAGATTCTCCCGATAACATGACAGCATCCGCTCCATCTAAGACAGCATTGGCTACATCACTTATTTCTGCTCTGGTTGGACGAGAATTTTTCTTCATAGATTCTAGCATTTCGGTAGCAACAACGGCAATTTTTCCTTGAGCTCTTGCTTTCTTAATCATGTCTTTTTGAACAAGAGGTAAGGTTTCCATACAAGTTTCGGTTCCAAGATCACCACGTGCAACCATGATACCCTCTGATACTTCTAGAATTTCTTCAAGATTATCTACGCCCAATTGATTTTCAATCTTACAAATAATTGGCATTTCCTCTTTTCCATGTTCTTTTAAGATCTCTCTTACGGCAAGGACATCTTCTTTGCAAGACACGAAAGAAATAGCAAGAATATCACCTTCATGTTCACAAGCATAGATAATATCTTTTCGATCTTGTTCACTAATATATGGCATATTGATATGAACACCAGGTACACTAAGGCTCTTTTTGTTTCCTAATACACCACCATTTACGATACGACAAGTAACACCATCGTTTTCTTTACTAATGACTTCCATACTCATTAAGCCATTTTCAAGCAAAATGGTATTACCAACCGATAAACTATCCAAAGCTTCAGGATGATTAACACTGAACCTTTCTTCATTTCCAAGCACATTCTCTTTAACAACCCGAATGGTCTTTCCTTCTACTAAGTTGATTTGATCATTTTCTAGCATTCCATTACGAAATTCTGGACCTTTCGTATCATACAAAATAGCTACATTATGTCCTGTTCTTTTGCGAACTTCCTTGACAGCAGCTACTAAGTTTATTTTTTCTTCTTCTGTAGCATGAGAGAAATTACAACGAGCCGTATTCATTCCTTTCAAAACCATCTGTTCCATAACATCAACACTGGCACTCGATGGTCCAATACTACAAATAATTTTTGTTTTTTTCATTTACTGCACACTCCTTTTCGAACCGTTACTATTATACTACATAATTTCTTGTTTGTATAGGAAATTTCACTCAAAAAAAGAGAATCAGAGGACTTCTACTTTTGCTTTTTGACATTTTGGGCAATAATACGTACCTCTTCCCCCGATTCTTGTAACTTCAATGGGACTTCCACAGATAGGACAAACTTCCTTTTTCTTTCCATGCACGGCTAACTCATTTTGAAATAGGCCGTGAACTCCTTCACTAGACTCAAAGCTTTTAATCGTTGTTCCACCCTTTTGAATTGCTTTTTGAAGTACTTCTTTCGTGTTTTTAATAATGTTAGAGGCATCTTCCTTAGTTAGGGTATTTGCTGCTTGAAAGGGGTTAATATGACTCCAAAAAAGGATTTCATCATCATAGATATTGCCAATTCCTGCAATAATACTTTGATCGAGCAATACGGTCTTAATGGGTAACCGTTTTTTCTTCCATTTTTCTAATAGGTATTCTGGAGTTAAACTAGGATCATCAAATTCATAGCCTAAGTCTTTCAACGGTTTTAAAGAGAAAACTTCCCTCTTTGGCAATAATAACATACGCCCAAACTTTCTTACATCATGAAAACGCATTTCCTCTCCATCTTCAAAAGTAAAAACAACATGCTCATGTTTCGATCGCTCTTCACCTTTTTTTCGAAAATAAAATCTTCCTTCCATTCTTAAATGAATTAAAAGAGCATCTTTCCTAAGAAAGAACACCAACCATTTTCCTCTTGTAGTCATTGCCTCGATTGTTTGTCCTTTGATTTTTTTGATAAAGTCGCTTTTATCTCCTACAACAACATTATCCCAATAGACTTTACAATCCACAATGGTTTTCCCTAAAATCCTTTTTTCTAAGGTTTTACAAACAGTAATAACTTCTGGTTTCTCTGGCATATGACTTCCCCCTACTTGGCTTCATACCAATTTTTTCCGGCTTCAATATCGACTTTTAAGGGAACGGAAAGTTTGACAACATGTTCCATCTTTTCTTTGACTAAGGATTTCATTTCTTCTAATTCCCCTTGATAAACATTTAAAACGAGTTCATCATGTACTTGAATTAATATTTTGCTTTTTAATTTTTTCTCTTTCATCGCTTGATATAAATCAACCATAGCTTTCTTCAAAATATCAGCAGCACTTCCTTGAATGGGTGTATTAAGAGCCATTCTTTCGCCACTACTACGTACCATATAATTTTTACTTTTTAATTCGTCAATTTTTCTTCTTCGATTCATAATTGTAGTAACATAACCTTTTTGATAAGCTTCTCTTTTTTCATCATCCATATACTCTTTGATACCAGGATAGGTTTTTAAATAATTATCAAGAAAAGCTTTGGCACTACCTACATCGATATTCAAATCTTCGGAAAGCCCAAAACTACTGATTCCATAAAGGATACCAAAATTGACTGCTTTTGCCGTTCTTCTCATCTTTTTATCGACTTGATCTAGAGGAACATGAAAGATATCTGAAGCAGTTTGGGCATGGATGTCTTTATCTTCTTTAAAAGCCTCTTGTAGATTCTTGGCTCCTGACATATGTGCAAAAACACGAAGCTCTACCTGACTATAATCGGAACTCATTAAAACGGCATTCTCTTCTGGAATAAAAGCTTTTCGCACTAATCTTGAATAATCACTGCGAATGGGAATATTTTGTAAATTTGGCTTACTACTAGATAGTCTACCTGTTCGGGTTAAACATTGATTAAAAATGGTATGAATCTTTCCATCTTCTCTGATTTCTTCTAGTAATCCAACAGCATAATTGGCATAAAGTTTTGCTAAATTACGGTATTCTAAAATTTTATCTACAATAGGATGAAAAGCACTAATCTTATCTAAGATCTCTTTACTTGTCGAATAACTCGTATCATCTTTCTTCCTCTTTTTCGGATAAGGAAGATTTAATTTCGTAAATAAAACTTTCCCTAATTGTTTGGGAGACATAATATTAAAGGTAACGCCCGCTTCTTGATAAATTGATTGCTCCATTTCTTTCATTTTCTCTTCCAATTCGGTTTTTAAGTTTTCAAGATAATTGTGATCCACTCGAATTCCCGTTAACTCCATATCTGCTAACACAAAGGCAAGAGGCATTTCTACTTTTTCGAAGAGATCTGTTTCTTTATAGTCTTCAATTTCTTTTAAAAGTTTTTCTCTTGTCTCATAGATGAATTCACTTTTTTGTTTGATTTGTTCTTCTGTTACTTCTTCTGCTACTTTTTTTCTTCTTTTTTCTGTTCCATAAGTATCTTCATAGCTTGAAATATCATAGTCTAATTGATTCATTAATAAGGTAATATCATCATTTAATTTATAATCTAATAAATAAGCGGCAATCATCGCATCATAAGTACAATTAGTAAGAGAAATCCCTAAAGCTTTTAACATAATCAAACTTTTTTTTACATCATACGTATATTTTAAAGTGTCATTTTCAAAAATTTCACGATGAGATAATAATTGCTCTTGAGAAAGTGTCATACTACCACTTTCATTGGTAAAAGATACTTTTAAAATAGGAGAGCGGCTATAGTTATAACCATCCATTTCAATATAAAAAGCATAGGGCTTTGTTTGATCAAACTTTTCATAAGAAACGGTTGGATAGGTATTTTTTTCTTTCTTTTTGACTTCTTGCTCTTCTTCTGCTCCACTCTCTTCTTTTTTCTCATCCAATTTCTTTAAAATAGATTTAAATTCAAACTCTTCTAACTTTTTGCGAAAGGCTTCTTGGGAACCTTTTAAATATTTACAATCTTCTAAGGTAAAAGGAATCGGAACTTCTCGATAGATGGTTGCAAGGTCATAACTCATATAAGCAGAATCTTTGTCTGCTAACAATTTTTCCTTGGTTTTTCCACTAATTTCATCAATATGATCGTATAAATTGTCCAAACTTTTGTATTTGGACAAAAGAGAAATCGCAGTCTTCTCTCCTATTCCTTTCACTCCTGGAATATGATCGGAGGCATCGCCCATTAAAGCTTTTAAATCGATCATATGAATGGGTTCAACCCCATAAGTCTCTTCGAACGTCTTCTCATCAAAACGAATAAAGCCTTTGGTTTTTAATAGTTTCACATCGACTTCTTTACTAATTAATTGAAGAAGGTCTTTATCACTTGAAATAATCGTAGCGATAAATTCATCTTCTTCATCCACTTCTTTCGCTAATGTTCCAATGATATCATCTGCTTCGTATCGATCGGTTTCAAAGTGTTTGATACCTAAGGTATCTAGGACTTCTTTGGCTTCTGGAAATTGTAGTCTTAAATCATCCGGCATTTCTTTTCTTCCTGCTTTATAGTCTTGATACTTTTCATGCCGAAAGGTTTTCCCTTTATCAAACGCTACCATAATATAGCTTGGTTTTTCTTCTTCGATGATCTTATTCATCATATTAATAAAACCATATAAGGCGTTGGTGGGGAACCCTTTCGAGTTCCGCATAATGACTCCACTATAACTAGTAGCGTAATAGCTACGGAATAATAAATTGTTTCCATCTACTAAGATTATTTTTTTCATCTAAACCACTCTTTCTTTTTCTATTATAGCATGAAAGTCCCTTTTCCACCTATCTTATTTTATATTTAGAACTATACTCCCATTTTGTAATTTCATATCCTCTCTGCTTTCTAATTCACTTACACGATCGCATACGACAAGGCTCAAGAAAACGGCGACAATATAAATAAGGATAACGCCTCCTGCCGTTCTTAAAATTGTTTTTTTACTCATGTTCATCATTTCTATCTCCTCCTTTTGTATTTTTATTATAATATCGAACAAACGTTTCTGTCAATGAACTTTTTGGCTTTCAATCGAATTTATGTTTGACATTTGTCAAGCTCCATGCTAAGATTAAGAAAAGGAAGGGATAGAAATGGAAAAATTGACAGATCGCCAGACAGATATTTTACAAATCATCAAAAAATTAATTGCGAAAAACGGTTATCCACCAACCGTAAGAGAAATTGGGAAAGTAGCTAATCTACATTCTCCTGCTACCATTCATTTTCATATTAAACAATTAGTAAAAAAGGGATATTTAAAGAAAGAAAGCGGTGCGAATCGGACAATAGAGTTATTGGTTCCCAATGAATATTTGGATACAAGAGAAGATATTGTAAAAGTACCTCTTTTAGGAAAAGTAACAGCTGGAACGCCCATTGAAGCTATCGAACAACCCGATGAGACTTTTGCACTTCCTATTGAACTAGTAGGAAATAAGAAGGAAGTCTTTACCTTAAAAGTTAGTGGCGAATCGATGATTAATGTTGGTATCTATGATGGGGATATTTTAATTGTAGAAAGACAAAACACCGCGAGAAATGGTGATACGGTTGTAGCAATGAACAGTGATAACGAGGCAACAGTAAAAACATTTTATAAAGAAGATGGTTATTTTCGCTTGCAACCAGAAAATGATGCCATGGAACCGATTATTTTAAAAGAGGTTACGATATTAGGAAAAGTAGTTGGTCTATATCGGAAATTATAAAAGAATCCAAAATTACTTGGATTCTTTTAATATTTGTCGAACTACAAAAGAGGCCATTAAGATACCAGCACTGCTTGGAACAAAAGCACTGGATGCAATTACCTGATTTTCTTGCTTTTGAGGGAGCTCTTTAGAAGCACAAACATAAGTTTTTTTATCACAAGAAAGACTTCTGGCATATTTTCGCATGATCCTGGCTAAGGGATCGTTTTGGGTTTTATCTAAGGTTGTAATTTCTAACTGGGATGGATCAAGTCGATTTCCTGTTCCCATGCAAGCAAGAAAAGGTATCTTATCTTCTTGACATCTTTTTAAAAGAGCTTTTTTTACTTTCACATCATCACAAGCATCCACTACATAATCAAGATCCGAAGAAATATAATTTGAAATGTTTTCTTCCGTTAATTTTACTTGGATAGGAATTACTTGGCAAGTGGGATTAATTTCTAAAATTCTTTTTGCAAAACACTCTACTTTGGATTTTCCCAAGTTTTCCGTAAGAGCAACCAGCTGGCGATTACAATTACTTTCTTCTACGACATCAAAATCAATGAAAATAAGTGTTCCTAAAGCGGAACGGGCAAGCGCTTCAATTACATAACCACCTACTCCACCACAACCTATCACTGCAATTTTCTTTGTTTGCAAAAAAGAAAGAGCGTCTTTTCCAATTAACTGTTCTAACCGAGAAAAACGCATCTTAGGCCACACTCTTCTTTTGATATATTTTTTGATCTTCAAACCAAAGTGATTTTTCATAAAAGATATGATTTAAAGTATTCAAAGCCATGTATTGTTCAAAATTATCTTCGGCCATATTTTCAAATTTTTGAATCGATTTTAACCATTTCCCATCATGAATTGCTTGAAAGCCTTCTTTTAATTTCTGCATCAATGACGTTTCAAAAGTACCATGCTCAATTGGAGTAAAAGAAAGGGTATTTAAAAAGTCTAATAATTCTAAGCGATCTTCATAATTGCTTTGCTCTAAGCGATAAAAAAAATCTTGTTTGTTGATACTTGCTTCTTTGATTTTAGAAATTTCGTTGATTGTTTCTTCATTGATCATGCTATTTAATCCGATTCTTGAAAAAGACAATTCTTTTCCTTTTTCTTTATTAGGAATCGTAAACCGCAAATCGTTTACTAAGAAGCCATAAAGAAAATCAACCAAAATATTTGGCTTTTCTGGAGGTAATGGTAATTTATAAACGTCATAAAAATCAGTATTTTCATAATTTCCCGTAGTAACATAAATTACTCTTGCCCTTGGATTGTAAGCGGCATTTTTTCGTATCCATTTTGTCAATTCTTCCGGCTTATCTTTATATGATTCTAAAGAAAGCATTTGGCTTAAATGGTCTCTTCCGATCGCTATATCACTAGCAGGTAATTGAATTTTGTCAGCTTGTAAAATTTCGGCTCTTTTATCTTCTGCTTGAAATCCAACTTCAAAGGTTGAAATGCCTTTTTCAGAAGCTAAAGGTAATACTATCATACTAATCACACCTTTCCATAGGAAGAGTAGTATATCATAATTTTATTTGCTTGTCAAAAAAATTGATGGATGTTAATTTAAATTTGAAGTGCAACACTTCAATATTGAAAAAGACATATGAATAATCTATAATATCTTTTCGGCAAAAAAGAAAGGAAAATTCATATGTCAGTAATGAATAATACTATAAAAACAAAACA